>NZ_JBMDJD010000021.1:0-97653 GCF_057809015.1 Pseudomonas sp. FG6 | reverse complement strand
TTTGGGCGCAATCATAGCGCCCGATTGAAGTGTCCAAAATCATTAGGCCAGTTCAAGCTCGCTCCCACACAGGAATCTACCTACAGGGGATCCACCCGCCGGGGGATTTGCATCGGGCAGGATCAACCCGCCTTGCGCAACGCCGCATGCTGCGGATTGAACGTCCACACCGCCAACAGCGCGAACACCACGGTCAACCCCGCGCAGACCGCCAGCGCCAGCAGGTTGAGCTGCTCGTACAGCGCAAACCGCACCAGTTCCACGCCATGGGTGAACGGGCTGAGCGCGCAGAGCCAGTACAACCAGGGGCTGGCTTCCTGCATCTTCCACAGCGGGTACAGTGCCGAGGACAGGAAGAACAACGGGAAAATCACGAAATTCATCACCCCGGCAAAGTTCTCCAATTGCCGGATGGCATTGGACAGCAGCAAGCCCAGGGCGCTGAGCATCAACGCCACCAGCAGCAACGCCGGCAAGGCCAGCAGCAGGCCCATGGTCGGCGGCTGGATACCGTACAGCCAGGCGATGGCGAGGAAGGCGTAGACCTGCAACAACGAGATCAGCGCGGTCGCCAGCAGCTTGCTCGCCAGCAGGAACGGCCGGGGCAGGGGACTGGTCAGCAATACCCGCATGCTGCCCATTTCCCGGTCGTAGACCATCGACAGCGAACCTTGCATGCCGTTGAACAGCAGGATCATGCAGGCCAGCCCGGGTACGATGTACACCTCGTAGGGGATGTAGGTGTCGTAGGGTGCGATGATGGCGATGCCCAGGGCGGCGCGAAAGCCGGCGGCGAACACCAGCAGCCACAGCAATGGCCGCACCAGCGCGCTGAGCAGCCGGGTGCGTTGCAGGACGAAGCGCAGCCACTCGCGCATCACGACGCCGCTGAAACATTGCCAATATGCACTCATGAAACGGCTCCCGTGGCGGTCAGGCGGGTGAAGGCCGAACCGAGGGTGCCGCCGTGCTCCAGGCTCACGGCGTCGGCGCGGCCGCTGGCGACCAGTCGGCCCTGGTGAAGGATCAACAGGTCGTCGCTGGGCTGCACTTCGTCCAGCAAATGAGTGGTCCAGAGCACACTGATGCCCTGTTCGCTGCACAGTTGGCGGATGTGCAAGCCGAGGGCGAGGCGGCTGGCGGGATCGAGGCCGACGCTGGGTTCGTCCAGCAGCAACAGGCGCGGCTCATGGAGCAGGGCCCGGGCGATTTCCACTCGGCGTCGATGGCCGCCGTTGAGGTCGCGCACGCGCTCGTGGCGGCGCTCCTTCAGATGTTGGCGGGCCAGTTCGGCGTCGATCCGTACGCCGCCCTGACGCGGCGACAAACCGTGCAAGGCGAGGTGATAACGCAGGTTCTGCTCGACGCTCAGGTCCAGGTCCAGAGTGCTCTGCTGGAACACCACGCCCAGCTGGCGCAAGGCCGGTCGTGGGGACGTGCGCAGGGAGTGCCCGCCGACGCGAATGTCACCGCATTGCAAGTCGTACAGGCGCGTGAGCAGGGCAATCAGTGTGGATTTGCCGGCACCGTTGGGCCCCAGCAGCGCGGCGAAACGCCCGGCCGACACGCTGAAATCGAGCCGCTTGAGGACGTCCCGCGGGCCGTAGGCAAAGCTCAAGTCGCTGACCTCCAGCGCGTTCATGGCGTGACCACCACGCCCCAAGGGTAGCGCCCGACCTTCACCGACTTGAGCACCTTGCGGCTTTGCACGTCGATCACCGAGACATCACCGCTCACGCCATTGGTCGCCAGCAGTTGGCGCTGGTCCGGGGTGAATGCCAATTGCCAGACCCGCCGGCCCACCAGCAGGTAGTCCAGCACCTCGAAGGTCTTGGCGTCGACCACCGCCACGTGATTGGCCGGGCCCAGGGCGACGAAGGCGAGCTTGCCGTCGGCGCTGAGCTTGATGCCCACTGGCTGGACCTTGTCCGGGTGCACGCCCTTGATCTGGAAGGTCAGGGTCTTGAGGACCTTGCGCGTGGCCACGTCCAGCACGGTCAGCGTGCCGCCGATCTCCGCCGAGGCCCAGAGCTGGGTGCCGTCGCGATTGAACTCGACGAAACGCGGCCGCTGATCCACCAAGGTGTTGTCGGCCAGGGTCTGGGTGCTGGTGTCGATCCAGTGCAGCATGTTGGTGGTTTCACTGGTGTTGACCGCCCACTTGCCGTCCGGGCTGACCGCCATGCCTTCAGGTTCGACACCCACGCCGACCTGGCCGAGGATTTCGGAGGTCTGGGTGTCGATCACCGTGACCAGCGCATCGTCCTCATTGGACACATAGAGCCAGCGGTCGTTGGGGTGCAGGGCGAACTGCTCCGGGTCCTTGCCGGAGGGCAACTCCTTGATGATCTTGCGCGTGGCCACGTCCATCACCTGGACCCGGTCCGAATCGCTGGCGCAGATGTACAGCAGGCGGTTGTCATGGGACAGCAGCAGGCCCCGTGGGCGCTGGCCCACCGGCAGGGTGTCGATGACTTCCAGGCTCTGCATGTCGATCAGGCTCAGGCTGTTGTCCTTCTCGTTGGAGACCCAGGCGATGCTGGCGGCGGCCGGGCCGGCGGCGAACAGCGCCGCGCCCAGGGCGAGGGCCCGGCATAACAGGGCCGGAGAGAACAGGGCAGGGTATGGGCGGCGCATGGCGGTTTCCTTATTGTTGTTATCGATCAAGGGTCGTTGTCGATCAGGGGTAACGGCAGCTCACTTCGGGCTGGTCGTAGCCCAGGCTGTCCATTTCATTGGTCGGGTGCAGGAAGCCGTCTTGTGGCGAGGTGCTCACCAAGGCGCGAGGCTGGACCAGTGGGATAGGCTGGCGCAGTTGGCCGTTCCAGGGGCGATAGCTGAGCTTGCGACCCTTGAAACCGTCCAGGGGCAACTGGTCGCTCAGGGCCAGTTGGCGGATCGCGAGCGGGTCATCCTGGCGCAGCTTGCCGACGGCGCTGGCGATGCTGCGCACGGCGATCCAGGCGGCGAAATCGCGGTCGTTCATCCAGCGACCGGACAAGGCTTCGAAGCGTTTTTGCAACTGCGCCGCGCCGTAGGTTTCCACGGTCTTGTGCCAGCCGGTGGGGGTCAACCCTTGGGTGCCGGCCACTGGGCGCGGGTACCAGGTCTGGTAGGGCAGGTATTCACCGAAGTCGCCACGCTCGTCGGCCACCAGCACCACGTCGTATTCGGCGGTCTGGGTGAACAGCGGCATGTCGGCCTGGGCGCTGCGGCGCTGGTCGTTGTCGAATGTCCAGGCCTTTTCGGCGACGGTCTTCATGCCGAAGCGTTTCATGGCCCGGCGCAAGGCGGCGGCGTAGGCCTGGTCTTCGGGCGTCTGACCGACGATCAGCAAGGCCCGCTGCCATTTGCGCACGACACTGAACTGGATGAGGGCATCGGCGAGCATCGCCCGGTCGGGCAGGCTGTGCAGCACGTTGCCCAGGCAGTCGGTGGTGCGCAGGCTGTCGTCGGGGCTGCCGGCGTTGAACAGGAGGCTGTCGGGCAAGGCGGTGCTGAGCTGGCGCAGGCTTTGCGCCGGGGCGTTGATCACGAACAGGCGCACACCCTGGTCATGCTGGACGCGGGCCGCCTGGAGCAGCGCTTCAGGGCTGTCGACGCTGGCGCTTTGCAGGTGATAGTCCTGCTTGAGAAAACGCCCGGTGCTGTTGCTGTCGATGATCGCCAGCTCCGCACCGCGTAGCCCGGCATCGGCGGGCTCGGCGATGATGTTGGACAGCAGAGGACCGGGGTCGGGGCGATAGCCCAGGTAGCCGATGCGTATTTGCAACCCGGCCTCGTCGCCCGCCTGCACGGCGCTCGGCAGCCAACCGCCGGCGGCGGCCAGCAGGGGGATCAAGGCGTAACTCAGAAGCCGGCGCATATCACCTCCAATGCAGGTAGCCCCAGCATAGGAAGCCCGTGCTCACGGGGAAATATGCAGAAAGTACCGCCGGGGCAGTACCAAGGTAGTAGCCCTGATTCGGGGCCGGGGTTCTAGCATGCAGGCATCGTCATTGTTCAGGGAGCGGACAGGCCATGCGGATTCTCAAAGCGCTGCTGTTGCCGTTCCTGCTGATCCTGAGCCTGGTTGGGGTGGACCGGTTGTCTGCCAAGAAAATCGACTGCAGCGACCAGAAGACCTGCAGCCATCCAGTGCCCTCTGTGGGAGCGAGCCTGCTCGCGATGAGGGCGTCACATTCGGCATACCTGTTGACCGGAAGATCGCTATCGCGAGCAGGCTCCACACAAGAGGTCTGTGACCAGGGCGGGATGTGTGGGATCCCGGCAATGGCGCCCTGACCATGTCAGCCCTCTGGCGAATCAACCTCTGGGTCTCGGCCTTCTTCGCCCTGGTCACCCTGGCCTGCGCCGTCCTGCTGTTGCACCAGGCCGTGGCCGATGTGAAGCGCGAGTTGCAGTCGGCCGAGTCGGTGGTGCATTACCTGCGCGAAACCGCCGAGCGTGACCCGGACAGTCTCCAGCCGCGGTTGACCGGCAGCCTGCGGCATGTGCGGGTGCGCTGGCTGGCGCCGGGAGAAGCCTTGCCGGTGCCGGTCGAAGACGGGTTCAAGGCCTGGCTTGGCCAGCGCCTGCTGGAAGACGGGCCCGCTGCGCAGCAGGTGGACTTGGCGGACGGTCGAAGAGCCTGGATTGCGGTCGACCCTCGGGATGAAATCCAGGAGATCCTCGATTCCCTCGTGCAACTGCTGGGTGTCTGCGCCATGGCGCTGTTGCTGAGCCTGCTGGTGATCCGCTGGGCGGTGCGTCGGGGCATGCGCTGGCTGGACCAGTTGCTGCGTGCGCTGTGCGAGGTCTCGGCTGGCAATCTGCAGGTCCGCTTGCCGGTCGAAGGGGTACCGGAAGCGCAGCATCTGGCGGGGCATTTCAACCGCATGGGCGCAGCCTTGGCCGAGGCCCGGGCCGATAACACTCGGCTTACCCAAGCCTTGCTGGCCGTGCAGGAGCAAGAGCGCACCCGGTTGGCCCAGACCCTGCACGATGACCTGGGCCAGTACGTCGCCGGCATTCGTGCCCGGGCGTGTCTGCTGCGCCTGGTGGTCGATCAGCCGCCCGCGCTGGAGCAGACCGTCAGCCAGCTGGAAGCGCATTGTGAGCATTTGCAGCAGGGCTTCCGGGCGTTGGTGCACGACTTGTACCCGGTGGTGTTGCAGCACTTGCCGTTGAACGAAGCGCTCGAAGTGTTGGCCGGGCAATGGCAGGCGAGCCAGGGTATCACCTGCCAACTGCGGATCGATGACGCACTGCCGCCCTTGTCCGGGCCGGACAAGACCCATCTGTATCGCTTGCTCCAGGAAGCGCTGACCAACGTCGCCCGGCATGCCGGCGCCAGCCAGGTGCGGATTCGCCTGCAACACCGGGCCGGTCGCCTGCGCTTGCTGGTACGCGACAACGGCCGCGGTTCGGCGCAACCAGCGCGTGCGGGCGTTGGCCTGCATTCGATGTCCGAACGGGCCCGCAGCCTGGGGGGTGAGCTGCGCGTCATCAGCCAGCCCGGCGCCGGTTGGGCGCTGGCCTTGAACATTCCCATGGAGGCGTGATGAACATTTTGTTGGTGGACGATCATGCGGTGGTCCGACAGGGCTACGCCAGCCTGTTGCAGGTGCTGATGCCGGACCTGTCGGTGCGGGAAGCGGCCACGGGCGAAGAGGCGCTGAGCCAGGTGCAGGAACAGGTGCCCCACCTGGTGATCATGGACTTCGGCCTGCCCGGCATCAGCGGACTGGAAGCCACCCGGCGCCTGCGCCAGCGCCTGCCGCAACTGCGGGTGTTGTTCTTCAGCATGCACGATGAGCTGCCATTGGTGCGCCAGGCGCTGGACGCCGGCGCCTCGGGCTACCTGACCAAGAACTCCGCACCCCAGGTGCTGGTGGAAGCGGTGCGGCGGGTGCTGGCGGGCCACGTCTACATCGAGCAGGGCCTGGCGACCCAACTGGCCTGCGCCAGCTCCCGACACGACGCCGACCCGCGCCTGCAATCGATGACCCAGCGCGAGCTGGAAATCTTCGTCATGCTCGCCAAGGGCACCCCGGCGCGGACCATCGCCGAACACCTGTGCATCAGCGCCAAGACGGTCTCTAATCACCTCACGCTGCTCAAGAGCAAGCTGCAGGTCAGCTCCCACGCCGAGCTGGTGCACCTGGGGATCGACATGGGGGTGGTGCGGGTGGCGGGGTGAATGTTTGATTTGAAATGCAATCACCTGTGGCGAGGGGATTATCCCCGCTATGTGGGAGCAAAGCTTGCTGGCGATGACTGCGCCAAATCCCGTGGCGAGGGAGCTTGCTCCCGCTGGGGTGCGGAGCGCCCTCAAACCCGGCACTTCAGTGTGTCAGGCTCATTGAGTCGGCCCTATTGGGGCTGCTTCGCACCCCAGCGGGAGCAAGCTCCCTCGCCACAGGGGGGCGCGTCAGGCTCATTGATCCCAGGACACCGGACACCCCGCGCACCCTTGCATATTGGCCCCCTGGAAATTCCCGTAGTGCTGGCGCGAGCCGCGCAGGTCGGCCTGTTCCAGGTTGCTTTCAGCGAGCTTGACCTCTTGCAGGTTGGCGTCGCGCAGGTCGGCGCCCTTGAGGTCGGCCTTGTTCAGCCAGGCCATTTCCAGATCGGCGGCCTGCAGGTTGGCCGCGTGCAAGCGGGCGCCGGACAGGCGGGCGAATTCCAGGTAGGCGCCGCTCAGATCGGCCCGCTGGAACTGTGCGCCCTGGGCGAACAGGCCCCAGCCCTGGATCGCCTTGAGCGTGGCGCCGGTGAAGTCCGCCAGGCGCAGGTTGCTCTGTTGCAGGCTCGCACGGGTCAGGTTGGCACCTTGCAAACGGGCCTTTTCCAGGTTGGCCAGGTCCAGCCGGGCGTGGCGCAGATCGGCATCGCGCAGGTCGGCACCGCTGAGGTTCATCTTGCGCAGGTCCTGGTTCGCCAGGTTCGCCCCGCGCAGGTCGACGCCGGGGCATTGGCTGGATTCGGCGATGAGGCAGCCGTTGATGGTCAGGGGGGTATCGGGATTATCGGCATTGGCAAAGGTGCCGATGAACAGAAGCAGCAATGGCAATAATTTCATGGCAGGTACTCGGGCAGTTGTGGGAGCGGGCTTGCTCGCGAAAGCGATGGTTCAGTTGATATGGATTTTGACTGTGCCGACGTCTTCGCGAGCAAGCCCGCTCCCACACGGGATTGGGTACAGGTCAGGGTTACTTTTGCGCCGTTGCCTTATCCCAGGCCGGAATCTTGAACACCCAGAACGACCCGCCCTGGGCCACGGGCTTGGTCAGCTCGGCCATATCGCCGCCCCACAACGGCACGGCACCGCCGTAGCCGACGGTCACGCCGATGTACTGCTCGCCGTCCTGCTCCCAGGTAATGGGCGGGGAGACGATGCCGCTGCCGGTCTGGAATTTCCACAGTTCCTGGCCGGTCTTGGCGTCGAAGGCCTTGAAGAAACCATCGCCGGTACCGGTGAACACCAGGTTGCCCTTGGTGGCGAGCACGCCGGCCCACAGGGGCAGGGGTTCCTTGTGCTCCCAGACCACCTTGCCGGTGGTCGGGTTCATCGCCCGCAGGCTGCCGACGTGATCGTCGTACATGCGCTTGATGCGAAACCCCATGCCCAGGTAGGCCGAACCTTTCTTGTAGTTCACTTCTTCGGTCCAGTACTCCTCTTTCCACTGGTTGCCCGGCACGTAGAACAGGCCCGTGTCCTGGCTGTAGGCCATGGGGTTCCAGTTCTTGCCGCCGAGGAACGGTGGCGAGACTTCCACCGGTTTGCCCTTGGTTTCGCCGGGCAACGGCTTGGCCGGGCGCTGGCCGGGATTTTCCACCGGGCGACCGGTCTTGAGGTCGATGTGGCTGGCCCAGGTGATGTTGTCGACGAAAGGGAAAGCGTTCTGCAGCTTGCCGTTGTTGCGGTCCACCACGTAGAAGAAGCCGTTGCGATCGGCGTGGGCCGTGGCCTTGATCACCTTGCCGTCCTTGTCCTTGTAGTCGAACAGCACCAGCTCGTTGTTGCCGGAGAAGTCCCAGGCGTCGTTGGGTGTGTGCTGGTAGAACCACTTCACCTCGCCGGTGCTCGGGTCGACGCCGACCTGGCCGGAGGTGTAGAGGCTGTCGTAGTCGTGGGGGTTGCCGTCCTTGGCCGTGCGCGCCCAGGTGTTCCAGGGTCCGGGGTTGCCCGCGCCGACGATGATGGTGTTGGTCTCGGCATCGAAACTGGCGCTCTGCCAAGGAGCACCGCCGCCGTGGCTCCAGGCTTCGACCTTGCCGGTCTCGGTGGTCTTGTCATCGGGCCAGGAGGGCGCCTTGACGTCGCCGGTCGGGGTGCTGTCCTTGCCGTTGAGGCGGCCCATGTGGCCTTCGACAAACGGGCGCATCCAGACTTCCTCGCCGGTGTCCGGGTCACGGGCGAACAGTTGGCCGACCACGCCGAACTCGTCGCCGGAACTGCCGTGGATCAACAGGACCTTGCCGCTGGCCTTGTCCTTGATCAGCACCGGGGCGCCGGTCATGGTGTAGCCACCGGCGTGATCACCGAACTTCTTGTTCCACACCACCTTGCCGGTGTTCCTGTCCAGGGCGATCAGCCGCGCGTCCAGGGTGCCGAAGTAGATCTTGTCGCCATAGATGGCCGCACCGCGGTTGACCACGTCGCAGCACGGGCGAATGTTGTCCGGCAGGCGGTGGTTGTAGGTCCACAGGCGCTTGCCGGTCTTGGCATCGAGGGCGAACACCCGCGAGTACGAGCCGGTGACGTACACCACGCCGTCGCTGACGATGGCCTGGGATTCCTGGCCGCGTTGCTTCTCGTCGCCGAAGGAGTAGGACCAGGCCGGCGTCAGCTTGAACACATTCTTGTCGTTGACCTGGGCCAGCGGGCTCCAGCGCTGGGCGTTGGTGCCCATGCCGTATTGCAGCACATCCTGGGTGCTCAGGTGATCGTTGGCGATGTCTTCCCAGGTGACGGCGGCGCGGGCCACGGGGCTGAGCGAGAGGCCGCCGGCCAGCAGCAAGGCAACGGCCAGGGAGGAACGGGCGGGGAGGTTTTTTATTGTCATGGTGGGCATTCCCAGTGAGGTTTTGACCTGACTAGGTTGGGTCGCGCCGTGCTGCGCCGATACGGAAAAAGTCCCGCCCTTGCCGGGAAGACTTCCCGCCGCGCCTGTCTTTGCGACCTGCGTCGTAGGGCCTGCTACCAAGGAACTAGTGCCCGACCACCAAAGCAGCATTCGGCTCGGGCCGGGGCCTTCCTAAGATGACGGCACGGCCTCTGTAAAGAGGTCTTGCGTGTAATCCAGAGGGCATAACAATGACAACAAAACGCAACGCCATCATCGCCACTGCATTGCTGATGGGGCTGGCCGGCGCAGGTTCCGTGTGGGCCCATGGCAACGTAGTGCCCCAGGCTGTGGAGACCAAGGGGCTGACCTCGATCAAGGACGCCGGCGTCGCGGTCGATGCCGACGGCTGGGCCTCGGTGAACCCCTATCGCACTTCGCCGGAGCGTGAGCGGGCCTTGGAAATCGGCTCCTCGGCCTACAACCAGAACTGTGCGGCCTGCCATGGCTTGGAAGCCAAGTCCGGCGGGATCGCCCCGGACCTGCGCATGCTCGACGCCGCCGAAGCCGGCGATGAATGGTTCGTCGAGCGCGTGCGCCATGGCGCGGTACGCGACGGTCGGGTCTACATGCCGAAAATGGCCGACTACCTGAGCCAGGAAGCCTTGTGGGCGGTGCGCACCTACCTCGACAGTGTGCACGTCGAGGAATGATCGCCATGCGCCTGTTCGCCTGGGTAATGTGCAGCGTGCTGCTGTGGGGCCAAACGGTGCAGGCGCAGGTGCGCAGCTACGACCAGATGATCGCCGCCGGCGAGCTGAAGGTCGCGGTGTACAAGGACTTTGCCCCCTACAGTTTCGAAGACCACGGCCAGCCCCGTGGCGTGGACGTGGAACTCGCCCAGGCCCTGGCCAAGGCGCTGGGCGTGCGCCTGCGACTGATTTGGGCGCCGCCCGGCGAGAAGCTCGACGACGACCTGCGCGACTACATCTGGCGCAGCAGTCCGCTGCATGACCGGCAACTGGCCGACCTGATGATGCGCGTGCCCTACGACCATGACTACGTGCAACGACGCAACGACGTCGGCGAGCTGGAAAACGCCCAGGTGGTGATGTTCGGACCCTACCAGCAGGAGTGCTGGCAGGTCGCCTATGACCGCCGACGGCTGGATTCGGTGGGCAGCGTCGCGGTGTTCCAACAGCACCCCATCGGCGTGGAAGTCGACAGCGTGCCGTCGTTCTATCTGACGTCGGTGTTCAACGGCATGCTCAGCGCCAAGACCCATCATTACCCTGGTGTCAGCCAGGCGTTCAAGGCCATGCAAGCGGGCGAGGTCGACGCGGTCATGGCCATGCGCGGGGAAGTCGACTGGCAGGTGCACGAGGCCGCCGATCCGCAACTGGCGCTGGCGGAAAACGCCTACCCGAACATGGGCAAGCGGCGTTGGGAAATCGGCATGGCGGTGCATGAGAGCAACCGGCAACTGGCCTATGCGGTGGAAGAGGCCCTGGAAGGCTTGATCCGCGACGGCAGCGTCCAGAATGTCTATGCCCATTACGGCCTGCGTTATGACGTGCCCGAGATGTATCAATAGGAGCGCAAGGATGAGATGGCCCCAGTGGCGCCTGTTGTGCTGCCTGTTGTGCAGCCTGCCGATGATGGCGCTCGCGGCGGTCGAACCGGGGAAGGACCCGGTACCGTCGGTGATGTGGGCCTTCTATCACAAGCAATTGCTGGGCGATGCGCCGTTCGTGTTCGACGATCGGGTGCGGTTGCTGGCGCCGCCTTTTGCCGAAGACGCGCGCCAGGTACCGCTGGAAATCGACGCCCGGGCCTTTACCGGCGATGTGGTACGGATACTGGCCTGGGCCGAGTTGAACCCGTTGCCCCGGATCGTCGATTTCCACCCCGGGCCTCGTGTATTGCCCTGGCTGTCGATCCGTATCCGCATCGAGCAAGCCACCCCGTTGCGCGCCGCCGTGCAGACCCGCGACGGCCTCTGGCATGTCGGCTCGACCCTGATCGACGCGGAGGGCGGCGGTTGCACGGCGCCCAGCGTGGTGCGTACCCAAGCGGGTTGGGAAGAGCACCTGGGCGAGGTATTGGGCGCGCGCTACCCTCGGGGCGACAGCAGTCGCTTGCGTTTGCAGGTCGCGCACCCGATGGACAACGGTCTGGTGAGCGGCATCCCCGAGTTCTACCTCAACCAAGCGCAATTGCTGGGCGCCGACGGTGAAGTACTGGCGCGCCTGGAGCTGTTCCCGGCCGTCAGCGAAAACCCCAACCTGGGCTTCGACCTCCAGGGCCCGGGCCGCACCCGACTGTTGCTGCGTGACAACAGCGGCAACGCCTTCGAAGCGGCAATCCCCTGACCACAAGGAGTGCGCCATGCGCTGGTTGTTGCTGATCTTCATGGCCTTGTACTGGCCGGCCTGGGCCGACACGGACTATGGGCTCAAGCCCCGGCAGATCGCCGAAGGCACCTGGCTGCTGGAAGGCAGCACCGAGAATTTCGCCAAGGCCAATGGCGGCAACATCGTCAATACGGCGTTCATCGTCACCGATGCCGGTGTGGTGGTGATCGACACCGGGCCGTCCAGGCGCTATGGCGAGGCGCTGCGCCAGGCCATCGCGGCAACGACCGACAAACCGGTGATCCAGGTGCTGCTGACCCATCATCATCCCGACCATGTGCTGGGTAACCAGGCCTTCAGCGATGTGCCCATCGGCGCCTTGGCGGGCACCACGCAGCTGCTGCGCCAACAGGGCGATGCGCTCGCGGAAAACATGTACCGCCTGGTGGGCGACTGGATGCGCGGCACCGAGGTGGTGCTACCCACCCAGGAACTGGCTGCCGGGACGCTGACGGTGGGCAATCATGCGTTGCGCCTGCTGCAATTGGCCGGGCACACCGGGGCTGACCTGGCGATCCTCGACGAGACCACCGGCGTGTTGTTCGCCGGTGACCTGGTGTTCTACGAACGCGCCCTGACCACCCCCAACAGCCCGGGGCTCGAAGTCTGGCTCAAGGACCTGGACACCTTGCAGGCGTTGCCCTGGAAACAGATCGTACCCGGCCACGGCCCGGTGGCCAGCGACGCCGCGCCCTTCGTGCAGATGCGCGATTACCTGGGCTGGCTCGACCAACTGATGCGCGACGGCGCCGCCCGTGGCGACGACATGGCCGAGATGATCCGCAGCCCCATCCCCGAGCGCTTCGCCGGCATCAGCCTGAGCCGGTATGAGTTGATTCGCAGCGTCAGCCATCTGTATCCGCGTTACGAGCGGGTAGGGATGAAGCGGGTGGATGCCCATGACCCTGGCTAATCACACGTCCCTGTGGCGAGGGAGCTTGCTCCCGCTGGGCTGCGCAGCAGCCCCTCTTATCGGTCACCCTTAAGGTTGGTTTCGATTGGGCTTTTTATAGGGCCGCTGCGCGCCCCAGCGGGAGCAAGCTCCCTCGCCACAGGGGTTGTCCGCTGACCTCCACATGTACCAAGGAACTAGATAACTCAATACAGCGGGCAATTGTTGGCGACGGCCCCGAGCCCAAGAATCTGTGGCAGACCGGGAAAATTTCCCGGGTATAACAATAACCGCAGAGGTAGCCGTCATGACTCATCCCGCACGTCGCCAACCCTTCGCCATAAGCCTGCTGCTCAGTGCCATGCTGCTGTCGGGTTCGGCCTTGGCCGCCGTGACCGATCAGGAAATTCTCCAGGACCCGAAAAACCCGCAACAGGTCGTGACCAACGGCCTGGGCGTCCAGGGCCAGCGCTACAGCCCGCTCGATACCCTCAACGTCGATAACGTCAAGGACCTGCGTCCGGTCTGGGCGTTTTCCTTCGGCGGCGAGAAGCAGCGCGGCCAGCAGGCCCAGCCGATGATCAAGGACGGGGTGATGTACCTCACCGGGTCCTATTCGCGGGTGTTCGCGGTGGATGCGCGCACCGGCAAGAAGCTGTGGCAGTACGACGCGCGCCTGCCCGATGACATCCGTCCTTGCTGCGACGTGATCAACCGTGGCGTGGCGCTGTATGGCGACCTGGTGTTCTTCGGTACCCTCGATGCCAAGCTCGTGGCCCTGAACAAGGACACCGGCAAAGTGGTCTGGAGCAAGAAGGTCGCGGACCACAAGGAAGGCTACTCCATCAGCGCCGCGCCGTTGGTGATCAACGGCAAGTTGATCACGGGCGTGGCCGGTGGCGAGTTCGGCGTTGTGGGGCAGATCAGCGCCTTCGACCCGAAAAATGGTGATCTGCTGTGGACCCGTCCAACCGTGGAAGGCCACATGGGCTACGTCTACAAGGATGGCAAGGCCATCGAGAACGGTATTTCCGGTGGCGAGGCCGGCAAGACCTGGCCGGGCGACCTCTGGAAAACCGGCGGTGCCGCGCCTTGGCTGGGCGGCTACTACGACCCGGAAACCAACCTGTTGCTGTTCGGCACCGGCAACCCGGCGCCGTGGAACTCCCACCTGCGCCCTGGTGACAACCTCTATTCCTCCTCGCGCCTGGCCCTGAACCCGGACGACGGCAGCATCAAGTGGCACTTCCAGAGCACCCCCCACGATGGCTGGGACTATGACGGTGTCAACGAGCTGATCTCGTTCAACTACAAGGAAGGCGGCAAGGACATCAAGGCGGCGGCGACCGCCGACCGTAACGGCTTCTTCTACGTGCTCGATCGCACCAACGGCAAGTTCATCCGTGGCTTCCCGTTCGTCGACAAGATCACCTGGGCCAGCGGCCTGGACAAGGATGGACGGCCGATCTACAACGAGGCCAGCCGTCCGGGCGCGCCAGGCAGCGAAGCCAAGGGCAGCTCGGTGTTCGTCGCCCCGGCCTTCCTCGGTGCGAAGAACTGGATGCCCATGGCCTACAACCAGGACACCGGGTTGTTCTACGTTCCGTCCAACGAGTGGGGCATGGACATCTGGAACGAAGGCATCGCCTACAAGAAGGGCGCGGCGTTCCTCGGGGCCGGTTTCACCATCAAACCGCTGAACGAGGATTACATTGGCGTGCTGCGGGCCATCGACCCCAAGACCGGCAAGGAAGTCTGGCGTCACAAGAACTACGCGCCGCTGTGGGGCGGCGTCCTGACCACCAAGGGCAACCTGGTGTTCACCGGGACGCCTGAAGGCTTCCTGCAAGCATTCAACGCCAAGACAGGGGAAAAGGTCTGGGAATTCCAGACTGGCTCCGGCGTGCTCGGCTCGCCCATCACCTGGGAAATGGACGGCGAGCAATACGTCTCCGTGGTCTCGGGTTGGGGCGGTGCGGTGCCCCTGTGGGGCGGCGAAGTCGCCAAGCGCGTGAAGGACTTCAACCAGGGCGGGATGCTCTGGACCTTCAAGTTGCCGAAGGATCTGGTGGCCAAGCGCTAAAATCTGCGCTCACCTGTGGCGAGGGAGCTTGCTCCCGCTCGACTGCGAAGCAGTCGCCCTGCGATGGACTTGCAGGGCCAAGAAGCGGGGAGCGCTCCGCACTCCAGCGGGAGCAAGCTCCCTCGCCACAAGAGCATTCGTCGCCGTTTTGCAAAACCTACGACCAAATAACGAGAGCCCCACTGCCAACGACGCATTCGTCCCGGCAGCGGGGCTCTCTACCATCGGCCTATCGCCTGTCCCATGACAGGCATCGACCAGGCAGAGGCCCATCATGATCTATGCACAACCCGGAACCCCAGGCGCCGTCGTTACCTTCAAGCCGCGTTACGGCAACTTTATCGGTGGCGAGTTCGTCGCGCCGGTCAACGGCGAGTACTTCACCAATACGTCCCCGGTCAACGGCCAGGTGATCGCTGAGTTCCCGCGCTCCAGCGCCGCCGACATTGACAAGGCCCTGGACGCTGCCCATGCCGCCGCCGACGCGTGGGGCAAGACCTCCGTGCAGGACCGCTCCCTGGTGCTGCTGAAAATCGCCGACCGCATCGAGCAGAACCTGGAAATCCTCGCCGTCAGCGAGACCTGGGACAACGGCAAGGCCGTGCGCGAAACCCTCAATGCCGATGTGCCGCTGTCGGCCGACCATTTCCGTTATTTCGCCGGTTGCATCCGTGCCCAGGAGGGCGGCGCCGCCGAGATCAACGAACTGACCACCGCCTACCATTTCCATGAGCCGCTGGGCGTGGTCGGGCAGATCATCCCGTGGAACTTCCCGCTGCTGATGGCGGCCTGGAAACTCGCCCCGGCCCTGGCCGCCGGCAACTGCGTCGTGCTCAAGCCGGCGGAACAGACGCCGCTGTCGATCATGGTCCTGGCCGAGCTGATCGCCGACCTGCTGCCACCGGGCGTGTTGAACATCGTCCATGGTTTCGGTCGCGAAGCCGGTGAGGCCCTGGCCACCAGCAAGCGTATCGCCAAAATCGCCTTCACCGGCTCCACCCCGATCGGTTCGCACATCATGAAGTGCGCCGCCGAGAACATCATCCCGTCCACCGTGGAACTGGGCGGCAAGTCGCCGAACATCTTCTTCGAAGACATCATGCAGGCCGAGCCGGCGTTCATCGAGAAAGCCGCCGAAGGCCTGGTGCTGGCGTTCTTCAACCAGGGCGAGGTCTGCACCTGCCCCTCCCGGGCGCTGGTCCAGGAATCGATCTACGCGCCGTTCATGGCCGAGGTCATGAAGAAGATCGTCAAGATCAAGCGTGGCAACCCGCTGGACACCGAGACCATGGTCGGCGCCCAGGCGTCCGAGCAGCAATACGACAAGATCCTTTCCTACCTCACCATTGCCCAGGAAGAGGGCGCCGAACTGCTCACCGGCGGCGCGGCCGAACGGCTCGAGGGTGACCTGTCGAGCGGCTATTACATCCAGCCGACCCTGCTCAAGGGCCACAACAAGATGCGCGTGTTCCAGGAGGAGATCTTCGGTCCAGTGGTGGGCGTGACCACCTTCAAGGACGAAGCCGAAGCCCTGGCCATCGCCAACGACACCGAGTTCGGCCTCGGCGCCGGTCTCTGGACCCGCGACATCAACCGCGCCTACCGCATGGGCCGGGCGATCAAGGCCGGTCGCGTGTGGACCAACTGCTACCACCTGTACCCGGCGCATGCCGCGTTCGGTGGCTACAAGAAGTCGGGTGTGGGTCGTGAAACCCACAAGATGATGCTCGACCACTACCAGCAGACCAAGAACCTGCTGGTGAGCTACGACATCAATCCGTTGGGGTTCTTCTAACCCAGCAACACCGCGAAGCCTGATATACAACTGGGCCTATGTGGGAGCACAGCTTGCTCGCGATGCAGGCGACTCGGTCTGTCCGGTTGACCGAGTCGCCTGCATCGCGGGCAAGCCTTGCTCCCACAATTCTCAATCCGCATCGTTAGTACCAACGCACCCCACCCACCGCTTCGAAAGTAGCATTCGAACCCCGGGTGCCCCGTGCATTAATGACCTTGCCGGAATCGCCCGGTACAAGAAGAGGAAAGACCCATGTGGACTAAACCCGCTTACACCGACCTGCGTATTGGCTTTGAAGTGACGATGTACTTCGCCAACCGATGAGTGCAGCCCCGGCCTGACGCGTTCAGGCCGGGCTACCCATTGGTCTGATTGCAATCGCGGCGGGATGCTTTAGGCTCAGGCTATCCTCCTACAATAAAAAACAGGCTTACCGATGAGCCACGCCCCTGAAAAGATGAGCCTCAGCCCGCTGCGCAAGTTCGTTTCTCCGGAAATCATGTTTGGTGCCGGTTGCCGGCACAACGTTGGCAACTACGCCAAGACGTTTGGCGCACGCAAGGTATTGATCGTTACCGATCCCGGCGTGATCGCCGCCGGTTGGGTGGCGGATGTCGAAGCCAGCCTCCAGGCCCTGGGCATCGACTATTGCGTCTACAGCGCCGTCTCGCCCAACCCCCGCGTCGAAGAAGTGATGCTCGGTGCCGAGCTGTACCGGGAAAATCATTGCGACGTGATCGTCGCGGTCGGCGGCGGCAGCCCGATGGACTGCGGCAAGGGCATCGGCATCGTCGTCGCCCATGGACGCAACATCCTCGAGTTCGAAGGCGTCGATACGCTGCATGTGCCCAGCCCGCCGCTGATCCTGATTCCCACGACGGCGGGCACCTCGGCCGATGTGTCGCAATTCGTGATCATCTCCAACCAGCAGGAGCGCATGAAGTTCTCCATCGTCAGCAAGGCGGCAGTGCCGGACGTCTCGCTGATCGACCCGGAAACGACCCTGAGCATGGACCCGTTCCTGTCGGCCTGTACCGGCATCGACGCACTGGTGCATGCCATCGAGGCGTTCGTTTCCACCGGTCACGGCCCGTTGACCGATCCCCATGCGCTGGAGGCGATGCGCCTGATCAACAACAACCTGGTGCAAATGATCGCCAACCCGGCGGACGTCGCCCTGCGGGAAAAGATCATGCTCGGCAGCATGCAGGCCGGATTGGCGTTCTCCAACGCCATCCTCGGCGCGGTGCACGCCATGTCCCACAGCCTGGGCGGATTCCTGGACCTGCCCCATGGGCTGTGTAACGCGGTGCTGGTGGAGCATGTGGTGGCGTTCAACTACACCTCCGCGCCAGAACGTTTCAAGGTGATAGCCGAGACGCTGGGCATCGATTGCCGTGGGCTCAATCATCAGCAGATCCGTACCCGGTTGGTGGAGCACCTGATCGCCCTCAAGCGCACCATCGGTTTCCACGAGACCCTGGGGCTGCACGGCGTGAGCACGTCGGACATTCCGTTCCTGTCGCACCATGCGATGCACGATCCGTGCATCCTCACCAACCCTCGGGAGTCGAGCCAGCGGGATGTCGAGGTCGTCTATGGCGAAGCCCTCTGACGAGCAGCAAAAGGCCCTCGCCGGGTTGTTGGGACTGGGCAATCATTCGACGCGCAAGAGCCATTATCCTGAGCTGGCGGCGCGCCTCGACGAACTGGAACAGGCCCGGCAGCGCCTGCAACAGCTCAACGACGAACTGGAGCAGCGGGTGGCCGAGCGCACCGACGCGTTGCTGGTGGCCAACCACAACCTGCAACAGCAGATTGCCCAGCGTGAATTGGTGGAGCGACAGCTGCGTGATGCCCGGGACGCCGCCCAGGCTGCCAACCGCAGCAAGGACAAGTACCTCGCGGCGGCCAGCCATGACCTGCTGCAACCGCTCAATGCCGCACGCCTGTTGATCGCCACGTTGCGTGAGCGCCAACTGCCCGCGGCCGAACACGTGCTGGTGGAGCGCACCCACCTGGCCCTGGAGGGCGCGGAAGACCTGCTCACCGACCTGCTGGACATTTCCCGGCTCGACCAGGCCGCCGTCAGGCCCGACCCGGCAGCGTATCGCCTGGATGAGTTGCTGGCGCCGCTGGTCTCGGAGTTTCAATCGGTGGCCGGCGCCGCAGGCCTGGAGCTGCGGGTGCATTTTGTCGACGAAGCGATCGTCACCGACTTGCGGCTGATCACCCGTATCCTGCGCAACTTGCTCAGCAATGCCTGCCGCTACACCGACCAGGGCGGCATTCTGCTGGCCGCGCGGCGCCGGGGAGGGCGCCTGAGCCTGGAAGTCTGGGACACCGGGCGTGGCATCGCGGCCGATTGCCTGGAGTCGATTTTCCTTGAATTCAATCAACTGGACGTCGGGCGCGCGGCCGACCGCAAAGGCGTGGGCCTGGGGTTGGCGATCGTCGAACGCATTGCCCACATCCTCGGCCACCGGGTCCAGGTACGCTCCCGGCCCGGACGGGGTTCGGTGTTCAGTATCGAGGTGCCGCTGTCCAGCGAGAAACCGTTGCCGGTCTCGCAGGTTCCCGCTCAGGCGGTCGCCGGCAATCCGCTGCCGGGACGGCGGTTGCTGGTGATCGACAACGAGTTGAGCATCCTGCAGAGCATGGCCGCGCTGCTGGGGCAGTGGGGTTGCGAGGTGCTGACCGCCACCGACGAGGCCGCCGCCCTCGATGTGCTGCAAGGTCGTGCGCCGGAGCTGATCCTGGCGGATTTCCACCTGGACCATGGCGTGGTCGGCTGCGACGTGGTCAAGCACCTGCGCGAGCATTTCCACGAGACGATCCCCGCGGTGATCATCACCGCCGACCGCAGCGACCAATGCCGCCGCGCCCTGCGCAAACTGGGTGCGCCATTGCTCAACAAACCGGTCAAGCCGGGCAAGTTGCGGGCGGTGTTGAGTCAGTTGCTTGGGTAGCGCAAGACCTGTGACCCGTCACTGAAATTCATCCGCCAAAGCAGCACAAACCTGTGGCGAGGAAGCAAGCTCCCTCGCCACAGGGTTTCGTGCTGTCCAGGGATGTCGTTCGGCTGCTCGTGCGGATTATTTTGTGTTACGTTATCCGCTTTCGTTTGGCAGGAATTCTCATTTCCAGCCTTGCACGGACCAACGATCTTTCCATCCGAGTATTGCCAATGAGCCTTTTCTCCAGCGCGACGACCCCGCCCGGTGTCATCGCGCCCGCACTTGCCATCAGCACCGCCAAAACCCACGTGCGCATGCTCGCCATCGATGCGCTACGGGGCTTCGTCATGTTGTTGATGCTGGTTGACCACGTCCGCGAAACGTTCCTGCTGCACCGTCAGGTCAGCGATCCGATCGATGCCTTGAACGTCAGCCCGGATTTGTACTTCACCCGTTTGCTTAGCACGCTCTGCGCCCCGGTATTCATCTTCCTCACTGGGTTGTCGGCCTGGCTCTACAGCCAGAAACACACCGCCGGCCAGACGTCGCTGTTCCTGCTCAAGCGCGGTCTGTTCCTGGTTTTCCTGGAGCTCACCTTCGTCTGCTTCGCCTGGAACGCCGAGTTCCCGCCCAAGACCTTGTGGCTACAGGTGATCTGGTGCATCGGCATCTGCATGATCGTCCTGGCTGCGCTGCTGCACTTTGAGCGGCGTTGGCTGGTCGCCCTCGGCGTGGCCATCGTCGCCGGGCACAACCTGTTGGATGGTGTGGTGCTGGGACCGGATTCTCCCTTCTTCGTGCCGTGGTCGATCCTGCACCAGCGGGTGTTCATCGACATCACCGAGTTTACCCGTGCCCGCACCACCTATCCGGTGCTGCCATGGATCGGCGTGATCCTGCTGGGCTGGGCCATCGGGCCGTGGTTCGGCAAAGACGTCGAGCCCACCGTGCGCGTGCGGCGGCTGTACACCGTGGGTGTCGGCTTGCTGGTGGCGTTCGTGTTCATTCGCTACCTGAACGTTTACGGTGAAAAGCCCTGGGTGCAGACCGGCGATGCGTTGCGCACCGTCATGAGCTTCCTGAGCGCGACAAAGTACCCGCCGTCGCTGATGTTCCTGATGCCGACCCTGGGCCTGGGGCTGATCCTGCTGGCGTGCTTCGAGAAAGCCCAGGAGCGCGCGGGCATCGCGTTGCTGGCGATCTACGGCGGGGCGCCGATGTTTTTCTACCTGCTGCACCTGTATGTGCTCAAGGCGTTGTACCTGATGGCCGTCGCTCTCTGGGGCACCAACCAGGGTGCGTATTTCGGCTTCGAGCAGTTGCCCATGGTCTGGTTGTGGAGCGTACTGCTGGGGGGGGTGCTGTTTTTCCCGACCCGCTGGTTTGCCGGGCTCAAGCAACGTCGGCGGGATATTGCGTTGCTCAAGTACTTTTGAGCGAAGGGCTCTGGATGGAGGGCTCTGATCGGCTGAAACCGGCCCACCAGAGCC
Organism: Pseudomonas sp. FG6; assembly: GCF_057809015.1. NCBI lineage: Bacteria > Pseudomonadati > Pseudomonadota > Gammaproteobacteria > Pseudomonadales > Pseudomonadaceae > Pseudomonas > Pseudomonas sp. FG6. Next base: position 76,969 of record NZ_JBMDJD010000021.1, on the reverse strand, counting down.
ATTAAAATGCCGTCAGTTGGTCGGCGTTTTCGCCTGGAATGTAAAAAGAGGCTTCGGTCTGGATATTTCATTATGTAAACTCCCCGGGCTGCGACAATCGGGCACGGCCGTGCCGGGCCCGACAACAACCGTTTCGCAGTGTCCCTCACTCAGCTGAAGCCAAGACCTACAAGAAGTCAGCGCCGGAGAGACATAAATCTGAGGCCGACAATTACTCGGTCCTGTAGGTCCATCCTCCAGTCCTATTCAAACCAGTCGCGCTGGCGTTGCCGGCCATTGGGCGCGGTCTACCCTGGATCGGACAGGCGGACGGAATGGCGTTCTATCCTAGGGATACACACATGTTGAAGAAAACACACACGGCGCTACTGGGCCTGGCGATGGCGATGGGTCTTGCGACCACGCACGCCGCCGAGCCAAAAAAAGTGGACGTCCTGCTCATCGGTGGGGGCATCATGAGCTCGACACTCGGCGTCTGGCTCAATGAGCTGGAGCCGGGCTGGACCATGGAAATGGTCGAGCGCCTGGACGGTGTTGCCGAAGAGAGTTCCAACGGCTGGAACAATGCCGGTACCGGCCACTCCGCGCTGGCCGAGCTGAACTACACGCCGGAAGACAAGAACGGCAAGGTCGAGATCGCCAAGGCCATCGAAATCAACGAAGCCTTCCAGATCTCCCGCCAGTTCTGGTCCTGGCAGGTCAAGAACGGCGTGCTGAAGAATCCGCGCTCGTTCATCAACTCCACGCCGCACATGAGTTTCCTGTGGGGCGACGAGAACATCGCGTTCCTGAAGAAGCGCTACGAAGCCCTTCAGGCCAGCCCGCTGTTCGCCGGCATGCAGTATTCCGAAGACCCCGCGCAGATCAGCAAGTGGGTGCCGCTGATGATGCAAGGGCGTGACCCGAACCAGAAAGTCGCCGCCACTTGGAGCCCGTTGGGCACCGACGTGAACTTCGGCGAAATCACGCGTCAGTTCGCTGCCTACCTGCAAACCAAGCCGAACTTCTCCCTCAAGCTGTCCAGCGAAGTGGAAGAAATCACCCGCAATGCGGACGGCAGCTGGCGCGTTTCGTACAAGAACCTCAAGGACGGTACCGAAACCGAGACCGACGCCAAGTTCGTGTTCATCGGCGCGGGCGGTGGTGCCTTGCACCTGCTGCAGAAGGCCGACATCCCGGAAGCGCGTGAATACGCAGGCTTCCCGGTGGGTGGCTCGTTCCTGGTCACCGAGAACCCAACCGTGGCCCAACTGCACCTGGCGAAGGCCTACGGCAAGGCTTCGGTGGGCGCACCGCCGATGTCCGTTCCGCACCTGGACACCCGTGTGCTCGACGGCAAGCGCGTGATCCTGTTTGGCCCATTCGCAACGTTCTCCACCAAGTTCCTGAAGAACGGTTCGTACTTCGACCTGCTGACCACCACTACCACCCACAACGTGTGGCCAATGACCAAGGTTGGCATCGAGCAGTACCCACTGGTCGAATACCTGGCGGGCCAGTTGATGCTGTCGGATGAAGATCGCTTCAACGCCCTGAAGGAATACTTCCCCCAGGCCAAGCAGGAAGACTGGCGCCTGTGGCAGGCCGGCCAGCGCGTGCAGATCATCAAGCGTGACGAAGAGAAGGGCGGTGTACTGAAACTCGGCACCGAGGTGGTCGCGTCCCAGGACGGCAGCATCGCCGGCCTGCTGGGTGCCTCGCCAGGTGCCTCGACCGCTGCACCGATCATGCTGAGCGTGCTCGAGAAGGTCTTCAAGGACAAGGTGGCCACCCCGGCCTGGCAGGAAAAACTGCACCAGATCGTTCCGAGCTACGGCACCAAGCTTAACGACAGCCCTGAGCGTGTAGCCCAGGAATGGGCCTACACCAGCGACGTCCTGCAACTGGACCCGCCGCCGGTGATCGGCAAGCCTGGCACCCCAGCAGCACCGGCCAAACCGGCTGCGGCCCCAGCAGCCAATCCAGCGGCTGACATGGCGCTGTAAACCGGACGTTGTCAGGTGAGGTACAAAAAAACGCCGCTCGGTTGAGCGGCGTTTTTTATTGCCTGTCAGTCTTGGTGAATACCAACACTCCTTGTGGGAGCGGCGATTATTGAGTCCCGAACATTGCCGTCCAATAAATCCCCGCATCGCTTTTCGGGTCCACTGCATAACCGGCACCCAGTTCGCGGAACTGCGGGTTCATCAGGTTGGCGCAGTGCCCCGGGCTTGCCAGCCAGCCGTCCACGACCTTGAGCGCGGTGTCTTGTCCGGCGGCGATGTTCTCGCCGATCAACTGACCCAGGTAGCCGGCCAGCTCGGCACGGTCGCCGGGCATGCGGCTGTCACGGTCCTTGTGGTCGAAAAAATTATTGTTGGCCATCGAGCGGGTGTGGGTCACGGCGGCCAGCGCCAGGGTGGCATTCCAGCTCAGCGGCGTGGTCGCCGCGAAGGCTTCGGTGCCGCAGCGGCGGGGTTGGGCGCGGGCGCTGTTGATCAACTTGAGCAGCTTCTGGCCCTCGGCTTGCCAGTCCCCCAGGCGTGCCGACAACAGTGGGCGCGCCAGCACGATGCGCCATTCGCGATCCAGGCGGCTGACGCCGATGTCGACAAACTGCGGGTCCAGCACCACTTGGCAGAAGCTCTCTTGCACCGCCTTCATCGCGGCCTGGGCGTCCCGTGGCCCGGACAGGCTGATGGCCTGTACGTTGACCATCGGGTAGGAAGCCCGTGCCAGCGCCTGTTGTAAGTCGCCGATGCCATTGGCCGACAGGATCAGCCGCGAATCCATGGCCAACGGCGGCAACTCCAGCGAGGCTTGGCCGGCGCAGCTCTGGGATTGGCTGCGGTAAAGGTTGATGGACTCGACCAACTGCGTCTCTTCGGTGGCCACCGCCCCGGCGGCGAAGGCCAGCCCGAGCGACAGCACGACAAGACGCATGGCGGATGAAATGGCACGCATGTAAATCTCCCTTGAGCGGACGGCGCCTATGATGCGCAATTTTTGCCCCGCTGGGGCAATGGTATTCACGCTCTTTTGAAATCCCTTGGACGGCACCGTTAGGTACCGTTTGGGACACTCCTCAAGGAGTGGGATTCATTTTTGGGCGAATAAGTCCGTTGGCGTCGTGACAAGACCATGAAAATGCGGGGTTGCATGCGCCCTGTGGCGAGGGGATTTATCCCCGCTGGGCTGCGAAGCAGACCCAAAAGGCTGAATGCGAGCAACCTGGCATACCCAGATGGCAGGCTTAGGGGCCGCTTCGCGGCCCAGCGGGGATAAATCCCCTCGCCACAGATTCATCCCAGGGCACAGCATTGGTTTTCATATTTTTCTGTGTTCAGTCCCGGTTACTACGCCGGTGTTTTTTCAAACGATAGGCGAACTGGGCACGGCTCAGCCCCAGGGAGCGGGCGGCTGCCGCCAGGTTGCCGCTGCTCAATTGCAAGGCTTCGTTGATCAGCCGTGATTCCAGGCCGTCGATGGAGAACTCTGCGTCCAACTGGCTGAGGGACTGGAGTAGCGCCGGTTTGTGCGCGGTCTGCTGGGTGACCAGGTCCATCGGCGAGAGCGCGCCGTGGAGGTCGACGCCATACCCATCCACCGGCAGTTGCTCATTGCGAAACAGGTGGGACAGGTCAATCGCCTGGCCTTCTTCGCTGGCGATCAGGCCGCGCTCGATGAGGTTCTGCAATTCGCGCACGTTGCCCGGGAAGTCATAGCGCAGCAGGACCTTCAAGGCGCGCATGGTCAGTCCCATTGGCGTGCGGCCGTATTCCCGGCAAAAGCGCTTGAGGAACGCGTTGATCAGCAACGGTATGTCGTCACGCCGCTCGCGCAGCGAAGGCAGGGCGATGGGGTAGACGTTGAGGCGATAGAACAGGTCTTCGCGAAACTCGCCGTCCGCCACGGCCTGGCGCAGGTCGATGTTGGTGGCCGCCACCACGCGTACATCGACCTTGATGCCGTGCACGCCGCCGATCCGTTCGATTTCCCGCTCTTGCAGGGCCCGCAGCAATTTACCTTGGCCGGCGAGGCTCAGGCAGGTGATCTCATCGAGAAACAGCGTGCCTCCCTGCGCCCGTTCGAAGCGTCCGGGGCGTGAATGCGTCGCCCCGGTGTAGGCGCCGCGTTCGACACCGAACAGCTCGGCTTCGATCAGGTTGTCCGGGATGGCTGCGCAGTTAAGGGCAATGAACGGCCCTTCGCGGCGGTGACTCAATTGGTGCAACTGACGGGCGAACAGCTCCTTGCCGACGCCGGATTCGCCGCTGACCAGTACCGTGGCCGGGGTCAAGGCGACCCGTTGCAGGGCTTGGGTCGCGGCGTTGAAGGCCGCGCTGGCACCGATCAGCGGCTGTTCGCTGTCAGGCAGCGGGACGGTTCCGGCAACGCTCGCAGGGCGCGTGTCGGAACGGGCCACGACGGTCGGCTGGGAGGCGTTGAGGTAATTCAGGTCCTGCTCGATGTCACCCCATTGCTCGGCGGTCTTGCCGATGACCCGGCAACGCTCATGGCCCATGCCCCGGCATTCCACTTCGCGGAAAATCACCAGTTGCCCGAACAACCCGCTGACGAAGCCGATGGCGTAGCCCAGCTCCGTCCAGCACACCGGATCCTGCCCCGTGCCATAAGCCGCGACATGTTCGTCGGCCTCGCAGGAGTGATGCCACAGGAACTCCCCGTCATAGAACCCCGAATCGGCGTCGAACTTGAAATGCAGTGGCTCGACCTTGGTCATGCCTTCGAGGGTATGCAAGTGCGTGCCGGCGCGAAACACCGCTGCGGCATCGGCCTGGGGCCAGCGCTCGCGGATCAGCCGCGCGTCCCGGGCGCCGGAGGCATAGCCGGTGCGGGTGAGCATACCCCGCGCCTGTTCCAGCCCCTGGCGTTCGATGATTTCCCGGCGTAACGCGCCGAAGGAGGAGCTGTGCAGCAACAGCATGCGCTGGTCGTTGAGCCAGATGCGGCCATCGTCCGGGGAGAAAAACAGGCAGTCGGTGAGTTCGGCGGGTGTGGGCGAACTGCTGTCGGTCAGTTCGTTACTGTCGCCCCGCGGATGGAAATGCTCGGTGGCAATCCGGTGATCCGGCAACGGGCAGTGGGGATTATTCATTGTTATGCCCCTGGTGGCGGGTGATCGAAATGAGCATCTGGCGAGATAGTTATTAAGCATAACTTTATCAATTGAACAAGCGCTGGCTGGCCAACAACCTTGCCGGCCGCGGCCCCATGCGTGCCGTACCAGCGGCGCAACCTTGATCCAGAGCCCTTGCAGCGGGTTTATCCAAACCTGCGCTCGAAACCGGCACAGCGCTTGCTCAGGCCCTTGCACGGCGTTTGCGTCGGCACCCGCTGGGGGCGGCAAACGATGACAACAACTAGAGCCGGGAGTGTTCAATGTCTGCATCCAAAAGCCACCTGCTGTCCCAGGTGATCGAGTCGGAATGTATTTTCAACGGTGACTGGGTGCCTGCCTCGGGCTCGCTGCAAACGATTGTCGAGCCGGCCACCGGTGAGCGGTTGATGCGCAGCGCCACGGCGGACGCGGCTGATATCGCCAAGGCCAGCCGCGACGCCGCCCTGGTGCAGCCGGCGTGGGCGGCGCTGGGGCCGCGGCAACGTGCGGCGATCTTTCGCAAGGCCGCCGACGTCGCCGAACACGCTTTCGACGAACTGGCGCTGTACGTCGCCAGGGAGACTGGTGCCGCTTTTTTCAAGGGGCAGCATGAGGTGCGCGAAGCCATCGTGCTGTTGCATCAGGCCGCGGGCATGCTGTCCCAGGGCCACGGGCTGGTGCTGCCCAGCGAGGCCGGGCGCCTGTCCTATGCGCGGCGCCAGCCCCATGGCGTGGTCGGCGTGATTTCGCCGTTCAACTTTCCCCTGGTGTTGTCCATGCGCTCCGTGGCACCGGCCTTGGCGGCCGGCAACGCAGTGGTGCTCAAGCCGGACCCGCAGACCCCGGTGAGCGGCGGTTTCCTCATCGCCCGGTTGTTCGAGGCGGCGGGGTTGCCCAAGGGCGTGCTGCAAGTATTGCCCGGCGCCGCAGAGGCCGGTGAGGCGCTGTGCCGAGACCCGAACGTGCGCATGATCGCCTTTACCGGTTCGACCGGTGCCGGGCGCAAGGTCGCTGAAGTGGCCGGGCGCAACCTGAAGAAGGTCGCGCTGGAGTTGGGCGGCAAGAACCCGCTGATCATTCTTGAAGACGCCGACCTCGACCTCGCGGCCCGTAACGCAGCCTGGGGTGCCTGGCTGCACCAGGGGCAGATTTGCATGGCCACCGGGTTGATCCTCGTCCATGAATCCATCGCCAAGGCACTGACCGCCAGACTGGTGGAAAAGGCCCGGGCCTTGACCGTCGGCAACGCTGCCCAGGGCGAAGCGGCGCTGGGCCCGTTGATCAATCAGCGGCAGTTGCAGCGGGCCCATGACATTGTCATCGACACCCTGCGCGCCGGGGCCCGGCTGGAAACCGGTGGCGAATACGACCGGTTGTTCTATCAACCGACCGTGCTCAGTGGCGTGAAGCCGGGCATGCGCGCTTTCGACGAGGAGGTCTTCGGCCCTGTGGCGACCGTGGTCAGTTTCGCCAGCGATGAAGAGGCCATCGAGTTGGCCAACCGCACCGAATACGGTTTGTCGGCCGCGATCATTTCGCCCTCGGTGGGCCGGGCGATGGCCATCGGCGAACGGCTGCAATGCGGCATGCTGCACATCAACGACCAGACAGTCGCCGATGAGTGCGTCAACCCGTTCGGCGGGCGCGGCGCCTCGGGCAACGGCGGCAGCGTCGGCGGCCCGGCAGACTGGGACGAGTACACCCAATGGCAATGGGTCACGGTGAAAAACACGGCGCCGATCTATCCATTTTGAGGCATCCATTCTGAAGAATCCGTTCTGAAGCTGATCCAGCGACTTGCCTATACAACAATAAGAGGGCTTGAACATGAACCTGCACAACAAAACCCTGGTCGTCACGGGCGTGGCTTCCGGGATCGGCGCGGAGCTGGCACGCCTGGCGCGTTTCCAGGGCGCCCGGGTGATCGGGATCGACCGCCATGAACACCAATTGACCGTGGACGGTTTCTTCCAGGCTGACCTGGGCGATCCGGACCGCATCGCGGCCCTGGTGGCGCGCCTGCCCCTGCGGATCGACGGACTGTGCAACGTGGCCGGCGTGCCGGGGACCGCACCGGTGCAAACGGTGGCGAAGGTCAATTACCTGGGCCTGCGTCATTTCACCGAGTCCTTGCTGCCGCGCATGGCACCGGGTGGCAGCATAGTCAACGTCGCCTCGATCCTCGGGGCCCAGTGGCCGGAGCGCCTGGCGCTGCACAAGGCCCTCGCCGCGACCCCGACCTACGAGGCAGGGGAGCAGTGGCTTGCCGCCCACCCCGTGGAGCAGGCCACCTGTTACCAGTACTTCAAGGAAGCGTTGATCGTCTGGACGTTCCAGAAGTCGCAACAGTGGTTTGCCGAGCATTCGGTGCGCGTCAACTGCGTGGCGCCGGGGCCGGTGTTCACACCGATCCTCGGGGACTTTGTCAGCATGCTCGGCGAGGAACGGGTCGCCCAGGACAGCCATCGCATGAAGCGTCCGGCCCTGGCCGATGAGGTGGCGGCGGTCATCGCCTTCCTTTGCAGCGATGCCGCGCGCTGGGTCAACGGCATCAATCTGCCGGTGGATGGCGGGTTGGCGGCGACCTACGTGTAGCGACGCGTTGATGTAACCCGGCCTCGTGCGTGCGAGGCCGGGCCTGCGATAACAACAAAAAATACAGGACTTACAAGATGCTCAAGCCTATCTTGCGGACGGCTGCTGCCCCGATTCTGGCCGCGCTGTCGCCCCTCGTTCATGCGTACGACTTGCCGGGTCTCAACCTGGGCAGTACCAGTTTCTATGACGGTTCACCTGCGCCGGCCGGCCCCGGCTGGTACTTGGAGGAGTACTTCACGTACTCCAAGGCCAATCGATTCAACGATGCCCACGGCGATAAACTGCCGTTGCCCAAGCAAACCGTCGAGGTGTTTGCACCGACCACCCAGATCATCTACGTGGGCCAACCTCGGGCCAACGGTGCGATGCCGGGCTTCACGCTGATCAACACGTCCCTGGCCCACGTGGAGGTGGACGACGGGCTGGACAACGCCGCCTTGAGTTCTCGCGCCGGTTTTGGCGACCTGGTGGTGGGTGCCTTCCTGCAACTGCCCACGTTGACGCGGGCCGATGGCAGCCCGTTGCTGACCCAGCGGGTCGAGGTGGATGTGTCGGTGCCGGTCGGCGCCTACAACCCTCGTCGCTCGATCAACCCGGGCAGCAACTTCTGGTCGTTCAACCCGTATTACGCCGCCACTTACTGGTTCACGCCGAAATGGTCGGCCAGCGGGCGCTTCATGTATCTGTGGAACGGCAAGAACGACGACCCCTCGGCCAGCTTCGGCGATGTCTCCAACACCCAGGCCGGCCAAGCCCTGCACGCCAACCTGACGCTGCAATACGCGCTGACCGACCGGCTGAGCGCAGGCCTCAATGGCTACTGGCTCAAGCAATTCACCGACACCCAGGTCGACGGGCATGACGTCAGCGGGCGGCGGGAGAAAGTCTGGGCCATCGGACCGGGGTTCAACTACGTGTTTCGCAAGGAGGACGTGTTGTCGGTCAATGCCTACTTCGAACAGGACGCCGAGAACCGCACCGAGGGTAACAAGCTGGTGTTGAACTGGTTGCATCAGTTCTAAGTCCTGGGGCTCCGTGTAGGAACGACCCCCATCCCTGTGGCGAGGGAGCTTGCTCCCGCTGGCCTGCGAAGCAGGCCCCTGCATTGTTTCAGGAAAACCGCATTGCCTGGTTTTACGACTGCTGTGCAGTCGAGCGGGAGCAAGCTCCCTCGCCACAGGGAACAGGACACAGGGCACAGGGGGTGGGTGTCAGTGCTGATTGGCATTGATCGAGGCAGGTCTTGCTTGCACAGCACCTGTCCTCATCGGCACCGTCCGGACCATCACGCTAATCGCCGCCACCGCTGCGATCAGCAGCCCGGGCGATGTGGCCAGCAGCACGCCTGTGGTTCCCGCCCCGGCGGCGAGGATTTGTCCCGCTGCCAGGGGGCCGGCCACCGAGCCCAGGCGTCCGATCGCCACCGCTGCACCCACGCCGGTTGCACGGACGGCCGTGGGGTAGGAGGGCGGCGCCAGGGCGTAGAGGACCAGTTGCGCGGCCATGACGAACAAACCGGCCGCGAACCCGGCGATGCCCATCGGTACGATGCCGACCGACAACCCCACGCCGGCCAGCGCGCTCAGCAATCCGGCGTAGACAAACAGCACCACCTTGATGCCGTTGCAGCGGTCCAGCAACAGGCCGCCCAACAACGAACCGAGGGTGCCGCCGATGTTGAACAGCATTTGTACCAGGCCTGCCTGGGGCTTGCTGAAACCTTGTTCCAGCAGCAACGACGGTAGCCAGTTGAGCAACATGTACATCACCGTCAGGGTGAAGAAGTAGCCCAGCCAGAGGGCGAGGGTGGTGCGGCTGCGACCTTCGCCGAACAACGCCTGGCCGGTGGAATGGCGCCCTTGGCCGGTGGCGTCCTGTACCTGGCGAAACGCGCTGGACTCCGGCAGCCACAGCAGCATCAGCGGCACCACCAGCAACGGGGCCAGCCCGCCAATGAAGAACGTCATCTGCCAGTGCTCGCCAAACAACATCGCCACCACTGCCGCCAGTGCGCCACCCAGCGGTACTCCGGCATACATCACGCTGATGGCCGTGCCACGTCGTTCTTCGCCCACGGCTTCGGCACACAAGGCGATCAGGTTGGGCAGGGCTGCGCCCAGTCCCAGGCCGGTCATGAACCGCACCCAGAGCAGGCTGGAAAACTGCCCGACCCACGCGGTGCTCAGGGAAAACAGACCAAACACCAGCACGGCGCCGACGAGGATTTTCTTGCGGCCGATGCGATCAGCGATCCACCCCCCGAAGAACGCACCCGGCAGCAGGCCGATGATTCCGGCGCTGAACACCCAGCCCATCATCTTCGGGTCCAGGGCAAACGTCTGCCGCAGGCCTGCCGCCGCGGTACCGGCTGACTGCAGGTCGAACCCTTCGATCAACGCAACGATGAAACACAAGGCAATGGTCAGCGTCGCACGACGCGCCGGACGATTCATGGCAAATCCTCTTATTGTTTTTGTAAGGGCACCGACTCGGAGGGAACCGGTAGGTGTTTTTAAGATTAACAAAGCTAACTAAAAAATGAAGGACGGGGATGGGGAGGCGGTAATCACCTGAATCGACAGGAAAATCATGGGGTTGCGGCAGCCGACCGCAGTGAACGGCAAATTGGTTAATGATATTAATGTTCGATTATCGGTCATTCTGGATTGACGAAGCCTCCCCGCCGTTTCCATTCTTTGTCCGCACTGCCCCGTTCATCGAGGCAGGGCCGATCAAAACAACAATAAGTGGACATCGAACATGCCAAACCTTGCTTGGGACGCCCTCGCGGTGCGCCCTGTTTCATCGCTCGTTCCCCTGCTGGCCTGTCTCGGGTTGAGCCTGGGGGCTGCCACATCGTGGGCAGAGGGATTCATCGACGACAGCCACGGCACCTTGACCCTGCGCAATTACTACATGGATCGCGACTACAAGGACGACGGCGCCAAGACGGCCGCAAGGGAATGGGCCCAAGGCCTGATCATGAATGTCGAATCGGGATTCACACCGGGCACCGTCGGGTTCGGCCTGGATGTCCGGGGATTGGTGGGGATCAAGCTCGACTCCTCACCGGATCGCAGTGGCACCGAACTGCTGCCGGTGTCTGCCAGCGACAAACGCGCGGCGGACGAGTATTCGCGCCTGGCGCCGACCGGCAAGTTGCGCTTCGGCCAGACCACGGTGAAGACCGGCGATGTCTCGATCTTCCTGCCGTTTGCCTTCGCCAGCCCGTCGCGATTGCTGCCGCAGACCTTTCGCGGTACGACGCTCAGCTCCAAGGACCTCGACGCACTGACCTTCAACACCGGCTATATCGATCGCATCAACCGACGCGACTCCACCGACTACCAGCCGATGAGCATTGCCTCGCCCAATCGTCGTTTCAACGGCGCGGCGACCACATCCCACATGGCTTATGTGGGCGGTGACTATCAGGTCAACAAAGACCTCAGCCTGCGGGCCTACCACGCCGAAGTGGCGGACCTGTACCAGCAGAACACCCTGGCACTGCTGCATAACTTACCGTTGGGCAACGGCGTGCTGACCACCGATTTGCGCAGTTTTTTCAGTGACGAGGACGGTGCGGCCAAGGCCGGCAAGGTGGACAACCGCAACGTCTCGGCGCTGGTGGGGTATCGCCTGGGCGGCCATCGGGTGAGCCTGGGCTACATGCATGCCAGCGGCGACACGGCCACGCCGTATGTGTCCGGCACCGAGTTGATGGGCTTGAGCGAAATGACCATGAGTTCGGACTTTCTCAACGCCAAGGAACGTACCTGGCAGGCGATCCATGACTATGACTTCGCGGCGGTCGGCATGCCCGGCCTGCGGACTCGACTGCGCTATGTGCGCGGCGACCATATTGAACTGGCCGCCCTCAACGCCGAGGATCGCAAGGAGCGCGAGTTCCAGATGGAGCTGGGTTACGTGATCCAGGACGGCCCGCTGAAGAGCGTCGGCCTACTGGCGCGCAAGTCGATCTACCGCAACGACTTCCCCGGGACAGCGGCGTTTCGCGATGAGAACCAGACCCGGTTCCTGGTGACGTACAGCGTGCCGATCTGGTAACGCATGGAGAGAGGACCTGTTTCTACTAAGGAAGTAAACCCTCTGGAAGCAAAGCTTGTGGGAGCAAGACCTGTAGGAGCAAGACCTGTGGGAGCAAGGCTTGCCCGCGATGAACGATAACGCGGTTCAGTTGCTAGACCGCGGCGCACCTATCGCGAGCAAGCTTTGCTCCCACAGATAAAGCTCTCAAGGACATGCGCAAGGTTGGTTATTGATAAACCTTCTTCAACAACCGCAATAATTCTCCGCGCTCCTCCGTCGACAAGGCCGCGGTTGAGTCCAGGTCGCTTTCGACCGCGATCTGCTTGAGTTCCCTGAGCAAGGTCTCGCCGGGCTTGCTCAGGAATATCCCGTAGGAGCGCTTGTCCGGCTTGCACCGCACCCGCACGGCCAGGGCCCGGCTTTCCAGTTTGTTCAGCAACGGCACCACTTGCGGCGGTTCGATCGCCAGGGCCTTGGCCAAGTCGGCCTGCATCAGGCCGGGGTTCTGGTCGATGATCGCCAGGGCCGAGAATTGCGCCGGGCGCAGGTCGTGGACGGCGAGGCGGCCGATCAGGTTCTGGAACAGCTTCAACTGGGCACGACGCAGGGCGTATCCGATCAGGTCGTCCAGCGCGGAGTCCAGCGGCGACTGGGCGGCGCTGGCGTCGGCCAGGGGCTCGGCAGGTTCGGCAAGCTTGGAAGACTTGGCCATCGAAGAACACATCCTCAGGTGAGTGATTAACAAGGCTATCCAGTTTGCCGAGGTTGCGAGCCGATGGCTATGGTCGATTGGAGTTTCGTTGATCTGCCTCATCTTCATGCCGCCAGCGAAAAGACCGATAAGACAGTTAATAGTTAATTGACATAACTAAATTTCCGGTTTAGTTTTTGATCATCTTCAGCCAAGAACAAGAGAGCACGCGCCATGAGCAATTACGAAGGTCGCTGGAAAACCGTCAAGGTCGAGATCGAGGAAGGCATCGCTTGGGTGACCCTCAATCGTCCGGAAAAACGCAACGCCATGAGCCCGACGCTCAACCGCGAGATGGTCGATGTGCTGGAGACCCTTGAGCAAGACCCGGCGGCCGGCGTACTGGTGCTGACCGGAGCCGGTGATTCCTGGACCGCGGGCATGGACCTCAAGGAATATTTCCGCGAGGTCGACGCCGGCCCCGAGATCCTTCAGGAAAAAATCCGTCGAGAAGCTTCGCAATGGCAGTGGAAGCTGCTGCGCATGTACGCCAAGCCGACCATTGCGATGGTCAATGGCTGGTGCTTCGGCGGTGGCTTCAGCCCCTTGGTGGCGTGTGACCTGGCGATCTGCGCCGATGAAGCCACCTTCGGCCTTTCGGAAATCAACTGGGGCATCCCACCGGGCAACCTGGTCAGCAAGGCCATGGCCGACACGGTGGGCCATCGCCAATCGCTGTACTACATCATGACCGGCAAGACCTTCGGCGGGCAGAAAGCGGCCGAGATGGGCCTGGTCAATGAAAGCGTGCCCCTGGCCCAACTGCGCGAAGTCACCGTGGAGCTGGCGCGCAATCTGCTGGAGAAAAACCCGGTGGTGCTGCGGGCGGCCAAGCATGGCTTCAAACGTTGCCGCGAACTGACCTGGGAGCAGAACGAGGATTACCTGTACGCCAAGCTTGACCAGTCGCGCCTGCTCGACACCGAGGGCGGTCGCGAGCAGGGCATGAAGCAATTTCTGGACGACAAGAGCATCAAGCCCGGCTTGCAGACCTACAAGCGCTGAGACAATGGCGCGGCGGGCGCCCATGGTGCGTCCGCAGGCTGTTCGTACAAGGCCCTCGGCGCTACTGTGAACGTGTTCCCTATAAAGACAATAAAGAGGAATCACCATGCTGGACGTGCCCCTGTTGATTGGCGGCCAGTCGTGCCCGGCCCGTGACGGCCGGACCTTCGAGCGCTGCAACCCGGTGACCGGGGAGGTGGTCTCACGCGTGGCCGCCGCCACGCTGGAAGACGCCGATGCCGCCGTGGCCGCCGCCCAGGCAGCGTTTCCCGCCTGGGCGGCGCTGGCGCCCAACGAACGCCGCACGCGTCTGTTGCGTGCAGCCGAGCAGTTGCAGGCCCGCAGCGGCGAATTCATCGCCGCCGCCGGCGAGACCGGCGCCATGGCCAACTGGTACGGTTTCAACGTGCACCTGGCCGCGAACATGCTTCGCGAAGCCGCGTGCATGACCACTCAGATCAATGGCGAAATCATTCCCTCGGACCTGCCGGGCAGTTTTGCCATGGCCCTGCGGCAGCCGTGTGGCGTGGTGCTGGGCATCGCGCCGTGGAACGCCCCGGTGATTCTCGCCACCCGCGCCGTCGCCATGCCCCTGGCGTGCGGCAACACGGTGGTGCTCAAGGCTTCGGAAATCAGCCCGGCGGTGCATCGCCTGATCGGCCAGGTGTTGCAGGACGCCGGGCTGGGCGAGGGCGTCATCAACGTGATCTGCAACGCGCCCGCCGATGCGCCGGCCATTGTCGAGCGGTTGATCGCCAACCCGGCAGTGCGCCGCGTCAATTTCACCGGATCGACCCATGTCGGGCGCATCGTCGGCCAGCTCGCGGCGCGTCATCTCAAGCCGGCCGTGCTGGAGCTGGGGGGCAAGGCACCGCTGTTGGTGCTGGACGATGCCGACCTGGACGCCGCGGTGCAAGCGGCGGCTTTCGGAGCCTATTTCAACCAGGGCCAGATCTGCATGTCCACCGAGCGCCTGGTCGTCGATGCCCGCGTCGCCGACGCCTTTGTCGCACGGCTGGCCGCGAAGATTTCGACCTTGCGCGCCGGTGATCCGGCTGCCGAGGATTCGGTGTTGGGCTCGCTGGTGGACGCCAGCGCCGGTCAGCGCATCAAGGCGCTGATCGACGATGCCCTGGACAAAGGCGCGACGCTGGTGGCAGGCGGGCAGTTGGACGGCAGTATCTTGCAACCGACCTTGCTCGACGGTGTGACCCCGGACATGCGCCTGTATCACGAAGAGTCCTTCGGCCCGGTGGCGGTGGTGCTGCGCGCTGAAGGTGACGAGGCGCTGCTGCACCTGGCCAATGATTCGGAGTTCGGTTTGTCGGCGGCCATTTTCAGTCGCGACACCAGCCGTGCGCTGGCGTTGGCCCAACGGGTCGAGTCGGGCATCTGCCACATCAACGGGCCGACCGTGCACGACGAGGCGCAGATGCCCTTCGGCGGGGTCAAGTCCAGTGGCTACGGCAGTTTTGGCGCCAAGGCGTCCATCGAGCATTTCACCCAGTTGCGTTGGGTGACGATGCACAACGGTCCCCGGCATTACCCGATCTGAAATCCGTTGCTTGCAGGGCGGGCGATCGGGTCTTGCGACCGTCGTCCGCCCAAGGCCAGACATAACAATTACAAGGCTGCAGGCTCTGCTCGCTTTACGCGAACCGAGCGTGCCCTGGTGGAGGAAATCTACGTGAGTTCCGAGTTCAAATCGTCCTCCCGGCCCGGTTCCGGGCGTTATCGCCATGTGTCGATCGGCCATCCAGCCGTTGAAGTCAGGGAAGAGCGTGGCATCCTGCACATGCGTTCCCTGGAACCGTTGGCGCCCATGCCGGCGCGCCTGTTGGACCGCTTGGTACACTGGGCCCAGGTGCGCCCGCAGCAGACCTTTATCGCCGCCCGCGAGTCGGGCGGTGATTGGCGCCGAGTCAGCTACGCCGAAATGCTCGACAGTGTCCGCGCCATTGCGCAAGGCTTGCTGGCCTACGGTTTATCCGCTGAAAAGCCCTTGGCGCTGCTGTCCGGCAACGACATCGAGCACCTGCAAATGGCCCTCGGCGCGATGTACGCGGGCATCCCTTATTGCCCGGTGTCGCCGGCCTATTCGTTGCTGTCCCAGGATTTCGCCAAGCTGCGGCACGTCTGTGACCTGTTGCAGCCCGGGCTGGTGTTTGTCAGCGACGCCGCACCGTTCGAGCGGGCCATCCACGCCGTGTTGCCGGCGGATGTGCCCTTGATCACAGTGCGCGGCGAGGTGGCGGGCCGATCTCGGGCAAGCTTTGCCAGCCTGCTGACACAACCCGGAACCGCCGAGGCCGAGCGGGCCTTTGCGGCCACCGGCCCGGACAGCATCGCCAAGTTTCTGTTCACCTCCGGCTCGACCCGGCTGCCCAAGGCCGTGGTCACCACCCAACGCATGCTGTGCGCCAACCAGCAGATGCTGTTGCAGACCTTCCCGGTGTTCGGCGAGGCGCCGCCGGTGCTGGTGGACTGGTTGCCGTGGAACCATACGTTCGGTGGCAGCCACAACGTCGGGATCGTGTTGTACAACGGTGGCACGTTTTACCTCGACGACGGCAAGCCGACGGCCCAGGGCTTTGCCGAAACCTTGCGCAACCTCAAGGAAATCTCCCCTACGGCCTACCTGACCGTACCCAAGGGCTGGGAGGAGCTGGTCAGTGCCCTGGAGCAGGATGGCGCGTTGCGCGAACGTTTCTTTGAGCGTGTCAGCCTGTTTTTCTTCGCGGCGGCGGGCTTGTCCCAAAGCACCTGGGACCGGCTCGACAAAGTCGCCGAGCAGCATTGCGGCGAGCGTATCCGCATGATGGCCGGGCTGGGCATGACCGAGGCGTCGCCGTCCTGCACCTTCACCACCGGTCCGCTGTCCATGGCCGGCTACATCGGCCTGCCGGCACCCGGTTGCGAAGTGCGCCTGGTGCCGGTGGACGGCAAGTTCGAAGGACGCTTTCGCGGGCCGCACATCATGCCGGGCTACTGGCGCTCGCCGCAGCAGACCGCCGAGGTGTTCGATGAGGAGGGTTTCTACTGTTCGGGTGATGCGATCAAGCTGGCCGATCCCGCCAATCCGCAGTGGGGGTTGATGTTCGATGGACGGATCGCCGAAGACTTCAAGTTGTCCTCCGGGGTGTTCGTCAGCGTCGGACCGCTGCGCAACCGAGCGGTGCTGGCGGGCACGCCTTATGTCATGGACCTGGTGGTGACCGCGCCGGATCGCGAGTGCCTGGGGGCATTGGTGTTTCCGCGCCTGGCCGAATGTCGGCGACTGTCAGGCCTGGGGCCGGAGGCCGATGATGCCGAGGTGCTTGCCAGTGCGGCGGTGCGTCAGTGGTTCAGCGACTGGCTGCAACGGCTCAACCGTGATGCCAGCGGCAACGCCAGTCGCGTGGAGTGGATTGCCTTGCTCGATGAACCGGCCTCCATCGACCGTGGTGAAATCACCGACAAGGGTTCGATCAACCAACGGGCGGTGCTGCAGTGGCGAGCGGAAAAGGTCGAGGCGCTGTATCGGGGGGAGGATCCGTCGATCTTGCGGGCCGGTGCTGTTAGCTAGGCTCTCTCTGTGTCCTGTGTTCTGTGTTCTGTGTTCTGTGTTCTGTGTCCTGTGGGAGCAAAGCTTGCTCGCGATAGCCGCGCCGCGGTCCGACAGTTGGACCGCGTTATCGTTCATCGCGGGCAAGCCTTGCTCCCACAAAACTTGCTCCCACAAAGCCTTGCTCTGACAGGGTTTTGTGGTTCTGCGGCTTAACGGCGACCGAGCAGCAAGCCCACCACCAACCCCAGACCGGCGCTGATCGCTACGGTTTGCCACGGATGGCCGCCGATGTAGTTTTCGGTCGCATCGACCATCGGACGGGTACGTTCCCGGGCGCTGGCGAGCGCATCCAGGGCCTGTTGCAGTTTGTGCGAGACCTGGCCGCGCAGGTCGTCAGCGTCTTCGCCGACCAGCGAAGCGCTGCTCTTGAGCAATTTTTCCGATTCCTCGATCAACGCCCGCAGTTCGCTGAAGGCCTGGTCCTTGATCTGTTCCCCGTTCGATTGCACGGTACTTTTATGTGCCATTGAATGACTCCTTGTTGAAGATGGCCTTGAACTATGGAGTGTTGCGCCGGCTTGAAAGTTGCCGTGTACGAGCGCAGCACGATCCATTCATGAAATCCTGGTCCCACGGTGTAAGATGGCGCCTATTTACGCAACAGGTATTTCCCATGAGTTTCAATCTGGCTGACAAGCCCCTGGCCGAGCGCGCCGCGCTGGAAGACGAGAAATCCCGACTCTTTGAACTGTGGCAAAACAACCTGGGCAAGGCCAAGGGCGAGGCCGCCCGACTGTTCGGCGAGCGCTCCAAGCGCAAGGGCAAGTGGGCCGAGTGGGTGCGCTCCGAACTGGACGGCATGTCGCCGCCAGAATACGCGAACATGGTGCGAAGCGAAGTCAACCGGCTGATGGCGGCCAACAAGTAAGCCTCACGTGAAAACTGCGACAATCGCCTCGCGAACCTTGTCCACTGCCGGATCCCGCTGGGTGTGGGTTCGCCAGCCCAGCTCGATGGGGTAGCGTGGCAAGTCCAGGGGGCAGGGCAGCAGCGCCAGGCCACCGAGGGCCGCAATGGCCCGGGCGGCGTGCCCCGGGATGGTCGCCACGGCCTGGCTGCCCTTGAGCAGGAACGGCAGCGCGGCAAAATGGGTGGTCGAAGCGCAGACCCTGCGGCTCAGGCCGAGCCCGGCCAAGCCTTCGTCGGTGATGCCGACAAAACCTTGCGAAGACACCAGCAGATGCTCCCGTGCCACGAACGCCTCCAGATCCCACGCAGATTGACCCGGCGAGAGGCTGGCAGGGTCGACGAGGCAGGCATAGTCGCCTTCGCCCAACACCTGCCGGCTGAGCAAGCGCTGGCTGAAACCGCCCGCCGTGATCGCCAGGTCGAGGCTGCGCTCCATCAGGGCGCGGCCGACGATCTGGCTATGGGTCTGGCGAAAGATCAACCGTAGCCCTGGCGCGCGTCGCGCCACGTCCTCGATCAGCGAGCGGCCATGGGCGATCTCGAAATCGTCGGACAGCCCGACGATGACCGAGCGCCCCTCATAGTGGCTGGCGAGCGGATCGACCATCGACAGGCTCTGGCGGCATTTATTCAAGGCATCGCTGATGACCGGTTTCAGCTGGTTGGCTCGCAAGGTGGGCGCCAGGCCGCGACCGGTGCGCACGAACAGTTGATCGTTGTACAGATCGCGAAGCCTGCGCAGGGCTGCGCTGATGGCCGACTGAGTCACGCCCAGGCGCAGAGCGGCACGGCTGGCGCTGGATTCCTCGTGCAAGGCTTCGAAGGCCTTGAGCAGGTTGAGGTCGACATCGGTGATATTCATTTGGCTCATATCATTTAGCAGCGTTTCGGTCTTTATTCATGATCAGCCGCGGCATGAGAATCAGCAACACCTGATGATCACGGAGTCGAAAACATGCCCAAATCCATCGTTGCTGCCCTGCAGATCGGTTCCTTGCCCGGCGGCAAAGGCGAAACCCTGGCGCAGATTCTTTCCTACGAAGACGCCATCCGCGAGGCCGGCGCGCGTCTGGTGGTGATGCCCGAGGCGCTGCTGGGTGGCTATCCCAAGGGCGAAGGCTTCGGCACGCAACTGGGTTACCGGCTGCCGGAGGGTCGCGAGGCGTTTGCCCGCTATTTCGCCAATGCCATCGACGTGCCAGGGGTGGAAACCGAAGCGCTGGCGGGGCTTTCGGCGCGGACAGGGGCGAGCTTGGTGCTGGGCGTCATCGAGCGGGTGGGTAGCACGTTGTATTGCACCGCGCTGTACTTCGAGCCCGATGCGGGGCTGGTGGCGCGGCATCGCAAACTGATGCCCACCGGCACCGAGCGGCTGATCTGGGGCAAGGGCGATGGTTCGACGCTGCCGGTGATCGACAGCCAGGTCGGTCGGGTCGGCGCGGCGGTGTGCTGGGAGAACATGATGCCGCTGCTGCGCACGGCGATGTACGCCAAGGGCGTGGACGTCTGGTGCGCGCCGACCGTCGATGAGCGGGACATGTGGCAGGTGACCATGCGCCATATCGCCCACGAAGGCCGTTGTTTCGTGGTCAGTGCCTGCCAGGTCCAGGCTTCCCCGCAGGCGCTGGGCATCGAGGTGGCGCACTGGCCGGCCGAGCGTCCGTTGATCGCTGGCGGCAGTGTGATCGTCGGGCCCATGGGCGACGTGCTGGCCGGCCCGTTGAAAGACACTGCCGGGCTGCTGGTCGCGCAAATCGACACCGATGAACTGGTGCGGGCACGTTATGACTATGACGTGGTCGGGCACTACGCCCGGCCGGATGTCTTCGAACTGGTGGTGGACGAGCGCGCCAAGCCTGGTGTGCGCTTCATCGGCTGATTCACCACGGCTCGCTGGCGCCCGGCAGGTCGAGCGTGCCACGGTCGACGAAGCGCATCGTGCCGAACGCCCCTCCGGCGAGCTTGCCCTTGAGCACGTAGGGCAGGTTATCCAGGCTTTGGGTCTGGCTCAGGCCCAGGGTCTGGCGCAGCACGGAAAACGCAGAAATGCTTACCGGGACGCTCACGATCGTTTCGGAGAATCGCGGGATGGAACCCGCCTGGTCACTGACGCCCGTGGCCAGCGTCCGGTCGTTCACCTCCAGGTCAAGCGCCACGCCGTTGTAGTCGATGGCGGTTTCGTTGGGGTTTTGCACCCGCAGTTTCACCGCGAAGCGCATCTCCAGGTCCTGGTTGGGCAACGGCTCGATGCCGACCACGTTGATGTTCAAGGGATCGCGGTGCGGGAAGAGGGCGCAGGCGCTCAGGCCGAGCAACATCAGGACAAGGGAAAGGCCGAGGATTCTGCGCATGGGTAGGCTCTCGAAAAATGAAAAGCTCGGAAGAGCACGATAACCCAATGCGCTCTAAAGCAACCACAATCCCTGTGGTGAGGTAATGCTGTTCACTTAAGGTGTTTGAGCCTTTGTGGCGAGGGAGCTTGCTCCCGCTGGGCTGCGTAGCGGCCCTGAACCAACCACCAGGGGGATCAGGTTGCTCGCATTCAACCTTTTGGGGCTGCTGCGCAGCCCAGCGGGAGCAAGCTCCCTCGCCACAAAAGCGTTGCCACAAAAACATCCTGCCAGGTCCTGGCCACGAGGATTTTCAGGACTGAGAAGCTCCTGACAATTTCTGACACCAGCCTCTGCTAATCTGCGTCAACTTTTTCCTTGCGAGCCATTCATCGTGTCGCGTACCACCCGGCTGCTCACGTTGCTGCAAGTCCTGCGGGGCAAGCGTTGCCCGGTCACCGCTGCGACTTTGGCGGGTGAACTGAAAGTCTCCGAGCGCACCTTGTACCGCGACATCGCCGAACTCACGGCCCTGGGCGCGCCGATCCAGGGCGAGGCGGGCATCGGTTATGTACTGCGCAGCGGCTTGTTCCTGCCGCCGCTGATGTTCACCGCCGATGAAATCGAGGCCATTGTGCTGGGCTTGCGCTACGTCGATCAGCGTGGCGACGAGGTGCTGGGCAAGGCCGCCGCCGATGCGCTGGCGAAGGTCGCCGCCGTGCTGGCGCCGGACGTGCGCGACGCCTTGCGCAACCCCACGGTACTGCCCGGCCCGCCGGGTTGCGGCTATCCGCAGAACATCGTCGAACTGAACGTGTACCGCCAGGCCATTCGCGCCCAGGCCAAATTGCACATCGACTACGCCGACGTGAACAAGATCCCGAGCCAGCGCCTGATCTGGCCGCTGGCGCTGGGTTTTTTCAATGAGGCACGGGTGGTGGTGGCCTGGTGCGAGCTGCGCGGGGCCTATCGGACTTTTCGCACCGACCGGATTGCCGCTGCCACCGAGCAGGGCGAGCGTTATCCGGGGCGGCGCAGCGACTTGCTGCGGGACTGGTTCGCGCTGATGAAGCTGGACGAAACCGGGCGTTTCACTCCTGACAAAAACTGACACAACGCTGTTCTAGCATGGTGCCAGATCGATAAAACAAGGAGCCATGCCATGTCCAATCCCGTCTCTTCCCTGGCCCCGGCCATTGCCGGCTACATCGCGGCGGCCAACGCCCGTGACAGCTCGGCGGTGACGCGTTTCTTCGCCGAGGACGCCAACGTGTTCGACGAAGGCCAGCACCGCGTGGGCACCCAGGCCATCGCCCAATGGATGGAAGACACCGCCCGGCGCTTCCAGCCACGGGTGGAAGTGCTCAATGTGCAACAACGGACCGGCAAGGTTCTGGTGCACAACCTGATCTCGGGGACCTTCCCCGGCAGCCCGCTGGAGCTGCGCTATACCTTCCGGCTCGATGAGCAGGGGAAGATCAGTCGGTTGGATATCTCCATCTGAAGAGTCACACGCCGGAACGCTGTGGCGAGGGAGCTTGCTCCCGCTGGCCTGCGAAGAAGGCCCAGGTTTTTTGGTTGACACAAATTCTTGGGGCCACTGCGCAGCCCAGCGGGAGCAAGCTCCCTCGCCACCGGGCTTGGTGCGGAGTCAGTGGGGAGTGTATTGAGCACAGGGCGTAGAGTTGTAGCTCATCGACCCTCGCTGTCATGGCATACTCCCCACCTTCGTTTTCCGGACCTGGGCCGTATGACTTTCGATTCCCCCTTGAGCGCCTGGCAGCACGCCATCGAGTGCAACGGCTTCGTCCAGGACGAGGCCCAGGAATTAGCCATCATGGCGCTGGAGCAATGCCACAAGGCGTTGCACGAGGGTCAGAAGTCCATCAAGGGGGTCTACCTCTGGGGGCCGGTGGGTCGCGGCAAGACCTGGTTGATGGACCGCTTCTACGAAAGCCTCAAGGTCCCGGCCCGGCGCCAGCACTTCCACCATTTCATGGCGTGGGTCCATCAACGCTCGTTCCAGCTCACCGGCACGCCGGACCCGTTGCAGGCCCTGGCCCGTGAGTTGAGCGCAGAAGTGCGGGTGCTGTGTTTCGATGAGCTGTTTGTCAGCGACATCGGCGATGCCATCATCCTCGGGCGCTTGTTCCAGGCGATGTTCGAACTGGGCATGGTGATGGTGAGCACCTCCAACCTGCCGCCGCAAGAACTCTACGCCAATGGCCACAACCGCGAACGCTTCCTGCCGACCATCAGCGCGATCGAGCAGCACATGCAGGTGGTGCCGGTGAATGGCTGGCAGGATCATCGCCAGCATCCAGGCCAGTTGCAGCAACGGTATTGGCTGCGCGAACCCGGGCAAGCCGACCCGTTGGAAAATATCTTCACTCAATTGACCGCCGGACAGGCGCTGGGCCGCGAGCCCGTCGAGGTTGGCCATCGCCTGCTCGTACCGCTCCAGGCCAGCGATACGGTGCTGTGGAGTCGCTATCGGGACTTGTGCGAGCAACCGTTCTCGGCCGTGGACTTCATGGCGCTGTGCGACCGCTTTAGCGTCATCCTGCTCAGTGACGTGCCGTGCCTGGGCGCCGAACAGCGCGAAGGACGCATCGCCCGTGGCACCGAGGACGGCGTCGAACGGGTCGAGGCCGGTGATCGCGAGTTGCCGCAACTGTCGGTCAACGACGACGGCGTGCGACGTTTCATCGCCCTGGTCGACGAATGCTATGACCGCAAGGTGCCGCTGTACCTGTCGGCGCCGGTGCCGATGGATGAGTTGTACACCGAGGGCTATCTGCAATTCCCGTTTCGCCGTACGCTCAGTCGCCTCCAGGAAATGCAATTGCAACGTTTTGGTCAGCCCGCCTGACCTGTATCCGCCGAAGGCCCAGGGCCGCCGGTACCGTCGAAGTGAGAGAGTCATCATCATGGAAGAAACCAAGGGCATTCTCGTACTGCAAGCCAGCTACACCAACCCGGTCCACGCCGAAGCGATCTGCCATGTGCTCAACGGCTATGCGCAGGACCCGATGGGGAGCGGCCATCCGTTGCCGGCCGAAGTGCTGTTACACCTGCCTGGCGAACTGGCCAAGCGTCCTCATGCGTTCAGCGTGCTGGCATTCGTCAATGGCGAACCGGCGGGACTGGTCAACTGCTTCGAAGGGTTTTCGACGTTTGCCTGCCGGCCACTGGTCAATGTCCATGACGTGATGGTGATGGAGGCTTTTCGCGGGTTGGGGTTGAGCCAGAAGATGCTGCAGAAGGTCGAGGACATCGCCCGTCAGCGCGGTTGCTGCAAGATCACGCTGGAAGTGCTTGAGGGTAACGCGGTGGCCCAGGCCAGCTATGCCAAGTTTGGTTTTTCGGCGGGGATGTTCGATCCGGCTCACGGGCGCATGTTGTTTTGGACGAAGCCGCTTTGATGGCTCGATTCGGGTCGATCCCTTGCTCGCGATAACGCGCGCCCAAACACCGTAACCCCGTGGCGAGGGCGCATAAAAAAGGCCGCCGCAACCCGACGTTGCGGCGACCTGAGGGTGTGTACGAAATTGTTTGAAACGTAGGTTAGGCAAGGCAAAAAACGGCGAGGAAGCGGAGTTGACTAGTTGTCAATGAGCATTCCGAGCCGTTTTTTAACGCCGCATAACCAAGTTTCAAGCGATTTCGTACATAGCCAAGGGTGACATCCGGGAAGCGGCCCACGGCAGTGGGCCAAGCTGTCAATGGGCGCCGGCGGCCTTGTTCAAGTCGCTTTCGGCCCATTGGGTGTAGACGCATGCATCGGCAGTGGCCCAGCGCACGCGCACCGGGTCGCCGGCCTTGAGGGGCATGCCGGCGGCGGATAGCGCCTTGACGGTCATGGCAGTGCCACCGGAGGTCACGACGCTGCAGGTCTGGCTTTCACCGAGGAACAGCACCTCGACCACCTTGGCCGAGACTTCATTCCAACCGGCCGCGAGCGTTTCCTGGGCGGCTTGTTCAACACTCAGGGCCAGGGCTTTTTCCGGGCGCACCATCAGCAGTACGTCCTGGCCGGTTTGCAGGCCGGCGGTCAGGCGGATCGACAGCGACTGGCCTTCGAACGTGGCCACCGCGTTGCCTTGGGCCTTGAGCTTGAGGAAGTTGGAGTTGCCCAGGAAGGACGCGACGAAAGCATTCGGCGGGTTTTGGTAGAGGTCATAGCCGCTGCCCAGGCCGACGATCTTGCCGTGGCTGAAGATGGCGATGCGCTGGGACAGGCGCATGGCTTCTTCCTGGTCGTGGGTCACGTAGACGATGGTGATGCCCAGGCGCCGGTGCAACTGGCGCAGTTCATCTTGCAGGTCCTCGCGGAGTTTTTTGTCCAGGGCGCCGAGGGGTTCGTCCATTAACAGGATGCGTGGTTCGTAGACCAGCGCTCGGGCAATCGCCACGCGTTGTTGCTGGCCACCCGACAGTTGCGAAGGGCGGCGATGGGCGAATTGTTCCAGTTGTACCAGCTTGAGCATGGCGTCGACCCGGCGATCGCGTTCGGCCGGGGCCAGTTTGCGGATCGCCAACGGGAACGCGATGTTGTCGCGCACCGACAGGTGCGGGAACAACGAGTAACGCTGGAACACCATGCCGATGTCGCGCTTGTGCGGCGGTACGTTGACCAGGGATTTACCCTCCACCAGGATCTCGCCGCTGCTCGGGGTCTCGAACCCGGCCAGCATCGACAACGTGGTGCTCTTGCCTGAGCCGCTGGAGCCCAGGAAGGTCAGGAATTCGCCGTCCTGGATCTCCAGGTTGATGTTGTCCACGGCGGCGAAGTCGCCGTAGTGCTTGTTCAGGTTGCGCAGGCTGACCAGGGCCTTGTTGTTCTGGTGTGCGGGGTCTTTGACGGCACTCATCGGATTCTCCTAGGCGCTCAAGCGCTGATTTCATTGCGCCGGCGCAGGGCGGCGGCGATCACCATCACCAATACCGAGAGGCCGATCAGCAGCGTCGAAGCGACGGCGATCACAGGCGTCAGGTCCTGGCGCAGGGTGGTCCACATCTTTACGGGCAAGGTTTGCAGGGTGGGACTGGCCATCATCACGCTCAGCACCACCTCGTCCCACGAGACGAGGAACGCGAAGAGCGCGCCGGCCACCATGCCCGGGCGAATCGCCGGGAACGTCACCTTGAACACGGCTTGCAGGCGCGAGGCCCCGCAGATCACGGCGGCGTCTTCAATCGACTGATCGAACAGCTTGAGCGAGTTGATGATCGAGATGATGGTGAACGGCAGCGCGACGATCACGTGGCTGACCACGAAGGCGAACATCGTCCCGGTGTAGCCCAGTTTCAGGAACAGCGCGTACACCGCCACCGCAATGATCACCAGCGGCACGATCATCGGCAGGGTGAACAGGCCATAGAGCATTTCCCGGCCCGGGAAGCGCCCGCGCACCAGGGCAAAAGCGGTGGGCAGGCCCAGGGCCACGGCGCAGACGGTGGTCAGCAGCGCGACCTTGAGGCTGGCCAGGGCGGCGCTCATCCAGTCCGGGTTGGAAAAGAACTGGCCGTACCACTTGAACGTCCAGCCTGGCGGTGGGAACACCAACCATTGGGACGAGCCGAACGACAACAGCACGATGAACACGATGGGCAACAGCAGGAACAGCGCGATCAAGCCGGTGGTGAAGTACAGGCCGAACCGCATGCGCCGGCTCATGGCATTGGGGGTCAGGAGCATGACGGCTTACCTCGCATTGCTGGCACCCACCGGGGATTCCGGCTGGAGCTTCAGGTAGAAGTAGAACAACACCAGGGTGATCACCACCAACAAGGCGGCGCCGGCGCTGGCTAGGCCCCAGTTGAGGAACGACTGCACCTGCTGGATGATGAATTCAGGCAGCATCATGTTCTGCGCACCGCCCAGCAACGCCGGAGTCACGTAGTAACCCAGGGACATCACGAACACCATCAAACCGCCGGAGAACAGCCCCGGCCGACAGAGCGGCAGGAACACCCGGAAGAAGTTGGTCCAAGGGCTGGCGCCGCAGATGGAGCCGGCCTGCAGGATCATCGGGTCGATGGCCTGCATGGTGGCCTGCAACGGCAGCACGATGAACGGGATCATGATGTAGCTCATGCCAATCACCACACCGGTGAGGTTGTGCACCATCTCCAGCGGCTGATCGATGATGCCCAGGGCCATCAGTGTCTTGTTGACCACCCCGGACGCCTGCAACAGCACCAGCCAGGAATAGGTGCGAGCCAGCAGGCTGGTCCACATCGACAGCAGCACGATGTTCAGCATCCAGCGGCCCCAGCCACGGGGCACCAGCGTGATCGCCCAGGCCAGGGGAAAGCCCAGCAACAGGCTGAACACTGTCACCAGCCCGGCCACCGAGAAGGTGTTGAACAGCACCCGCGCATACGCCGAGTTGGCGAACAGCTGTTGGTAGTTGCCCAGGCCAGGCACCGGTTCCAGCACGCCACGCAGCAGCAGGCCGATCAGCGGTGCCAGGAAAAACAGCCCCAGGAACAGCAGGGCGGGAAGCAGGTTGCCGGCCCCGCGCCAGCGCTGGGCCAGCGACGGGGATTGTGGCGTGATGGCCCGGGTTGTCACACCGGCAGCGCCAGGGGCGCTCCCGGTGTGTGGGGTTGCCGTTGCCGACATTTTCATTTGACCAGCCATTCGTTCCACCGTGTCGCGATGTCCTGACCGTTCTTGGCCCAGTACGCGAAATCGAGCGTGATCTGATCCTTGGCGTAAGCGGTTGGCAGGTTAGGGGCGAGCACCGAATCCAGGCGCGCGATGCTGTCGACGTTGACCGGCGCATAAGCGGTCAGGTTGGAGAAGTCGGCCTGGCCTTTGGCGCTGCTGGCGTTGGCCAGGAACTTCATGGCGGCGGCCTTGTTCTTCGAGCCCTTTGGAATGACCAGGATGTCGGCCATGACCAGGTTCTGCTTCCAGCTCACGCCCACCGGTGCGCCATCTTGTTGCAGGGCATAGACGCGACCGTTCCAGAACTGCCCGAGGCTGGCTTCACCGGACGCCAGCAATTGCTGTGACTGCGCGCCGCCGCCCCACCAGACGATGTCTTTCTTGATGGTGTCGAGTTTCTTGAAGGCGCGATCCAGGTCCAGCGGGTAAAGCTTGTCTTGCGGCACACCATCGGCCAGCAAGGCCAGTTCGAGCACGCCGGGGCTTGGCCATTTGTACAGGGCGCGTTTGCCAGGGTAGGTCTTGGTGTCGAACAGGGCGGTCCAGTCCTGGGGTTTGCCGGCACCCAGCTTGCCTTCGTTGTAGCCCAGGACAAAGGAGAAGTAGAACGAGCCGACGCCATGATCGGACACGAAGCGCGGGTCGATCTTGTCGCGCTGCACGACCGAGAAATCCAGCGGTTCGAGCAGGCCTTCGGCGGCGGCGCGCAGGGCGAAGTCCGCCTCGACGTCGACTACGTCCCACTGCACGTTGCCGCTTTCGACCATGGCCTTGAGCTTGCCGTAGTCGGTCGGTCCATCCTGGACCACGGTGATGCCGCTGGCCTTGGTGAACGGATCGGCCCAGGCCTGTTTCTGCGCATCCTGAGTGCTGCCGCCCCAACTGACGAAGTTGACGCTTTCGGCCGCCATCGTTGCCTGGCTGGTAACGCTCAACAGGCCAGCAAAAAAGATTGCCGCTGCACTTTTCTTCAACACCATTTTCACGCCCTCATTGTTGTGTTTATTGAGCGGGTTTTTATGAGCCCGCTTATCGGGAGCTTCAGGTCCATCGGGTCTTGCGGTGACCGTGCCATGGGTGGATCAAGTGCGCGTTCCCTGCCGGATGCACTTTGGCTGAAGCGTTCGGTCTATGGAATATCATATTATGGTATTCCAAACTTTCTGCAAGCATTTTGCCGTACCGGCTATCTGGCTGAAGGTAGATTTTTCCCTTTCACCCCTGGGTCGAACCCACAGGGATATTTGTTATCCGGTGAAGGGGATGCTTTCCACCACCTCCAGGTCATACCCCGTCAGCCCCGCGTACTTGAGCGGTGGCCCCAGGTGGCGCAATTTGCCGACGCCCAGGTCCTGGAGGATCTGCGCCCCGGTACCTACTTCAGAATAGATGCGCGATTGGGAGCGGCTGAACTGGCGGGGCGGTTGGGTGAGTTGCGGTACGCGTTCGAGCAGTGCCTGGGATGATTCGTGATTGGCGAGCACGACCACCACGCCGCGACCTTCTTCGGCAACCCGCTGCAAGGCGGCCCACAGCGTCCAGTTGGACGGCCCGTTGTATTCGGCGCCCACCAGGTCGCGCAGCGGGTCGATCACATGCACCCGCACCAGGGTCGGTTCTTCCCGGCGGATGTCGCCCATGACCATGGCCATGTGCACGCCGCCTTCGATGCGGTCTTCGAAGGTGAACAAGCGGAAGGTGCCGTGCACCGTCGGCAGTTCCCGTTCACCGATGCGCACCACGGTGTGCTCGGTGCTCAGGCGGTAGTGGATCAGGTCGGCGATGGTGCCGATCTTGATCCCGTGCTTGCGGGCGAAGATTTCCAGATCGGGACGGCGGGCCATGGTGCCGTCGTCGTTCATCACTTCGACGATCACCGAGGCCGGGGTGAAGCCCGCCAAGCGCGCCAGGTCGCAACCGGCTTCGGTGTGTCCGGCACGCGTCAGCACGCCGCCTTCCTTGGCCCGCAACGGGAAGATATGTCCCGGCTGGACGATATCGTCAGGCCCGGAATCGGCGGCCACGGCGGCGGCAACGGTGCGTGCCCGATCAGCGGCGGAGATGCCGGTGGTCACCCCCGTGGCGGCCTCGATGGACACCGTGAACGCGGTGCTGAACACACTGCCGTTGCTCGGCACCATCTGTTCGAGACCCAACCGCTGGCAGTGCTCGTCGGTCAAGGTGAGGCAGATCAGGCCCCGGGCTTCCCGGGCCATGAAGCTGATGGCCTGGGCGCTGCAACAGTCGGCCGCCAAGAGCAGGTCGCCTTCGTTCTCGCGGTCTTCGTCGTCCACCAGCAACACCATCTTGCCCTGGCGGTAGTCTTCGATGATTTCCTGAATGCTGTTAAAGGCCATGTCGGGCTCTCTTTGTTTTCGATGAGGGTGCAGGATGGAATTACCTTGTGGTATACCATAATACAAAATAAACAGAGAGGTCACTATGAAGGCGTACTGGATTGCTCATGTGGATGTCACCGACCCGGATCAATACACCCAATACACGCAGCGGGCGCCGGCGGCGTTCGCCTTGTATGGCGGTCGGATGCTGGCCCGGGGTGGGCGCAGCGAGGCAATGGAAGGCAGGGTCACGCCGCAGCGCAGCGTGGTGATCGAGTTCGATTCCTACGAGCAGGCGCTGGCCTGCTACCACTCGGCGCAGTATCAGGAAGCCAAGCGCCATCGCAAGGATGTGGCGCGGGCCGAGGTGATCATTGTCGAAGGCGTGGCGCCTTGATGGGCTATCAGCGGATGAAGTGAATCTTGCCGCTGTCGTCGTTGCCCATGTAGATGCCATAGACCCCGGCCTGGCGTTCCTCGATGTACCGCTCGAGGATCTGCCGGATGGCCGGGTAATAGATGCTGTCCCAGGGAATGTCTTCTGGAGCGAAGAACTGACAGGCGAGGGTTTCCGGACCGAACTGGCCGGTGGCTTCCAGTGCGATGGCGCGGAAGATGATGTACACCTCGCTGATCTTCGGCACGCTGAAGATCGAGTAAGGCGAGACGATCTCGGCGCGTACCCCGGTTTCTTCCCAGACTTCGCGCACGGCTGCCTGTTCGGTGGTCTCGTTGCTTTCCATGAAGCCGGCCGGCAGGGTCCAGGTGCCGGGGCGCGGTGGGATGGCGCGCTGGCACAACAAGTACTTGCCGTCCTGCTCGATGATGCAGCCGGCAATGATCTTCGGATTGACGTAATGGATGTAGCCGCAGCCGCCGCACATCAGCCGCTCATGGGTATCGCCCGCCGGCAGGCGGTGACTCAGGTCACTGCCGCCACACTTTGGACAAAAGCTCGGGCTGAACATATCAGCGGTCTGTGCCAGGAACGATGCGAGGTTCTTTCAGGGCGATGGGCGCGGTGATCTCCGGGACATCGCCGGTTTCTTCCTGCTTGCGCTGCAAATACTCCAAGGCCACCTTGGCGGCGGCACGCACGTGGTCGACGCACGCCTGGTGGGCGGCCAATGGATCACCGCTCTTGATCGCTTCAACCATGCGTTCCATTTCCTGGTTGCTGCTGCCGCGACGGTTTTCCTGGGACACCGAGGTCGCCCGCAAGTAACTGATGCGTGCCTGCAACTGGCGCAACTGGGTGGCCGCGACGTGGTTGCCGGAACCTTCGAGCAAGACGTCATAGAAGCCCTGCACCGAATCGATGACCTGTTGCAGTTCGCCTTCCTTGAGCGCCTCGCGGTTTTCCGCCAGGGCTTTTTCCAGGGCCTTGATGTCCTTGGCCTTGGCTCGCAGGGTGAACAGCTGGACGATCAGGCCTTCGAGCACGCAACGCAGCTCATAGATATCGACGGCATCGGCCAGGGTGATGATCGCGACCCGTGGGCCCTTGGCGTCGGCGAATTCCACCAGGCCTTCGGACTCCAGGTGGCGCAACGCTTCACGTACCGACGTGCGGCTGACGCCCAGACGATCGCACAGGTCGCGCTCGACCAGGCGATCTCCCGGCAGAAGCTGGAAGTTCATGATGGCACTTCGCAATTTATCCAGCACGATTTCGCGCAGGGTGACGGGGTTGCGATTGACCTTGAAGCTGTCGTCGAGTGGCAGGCGTTTCATGGGGTCCGCTCTGTAATGTGGCTGGGCGGGCCGAACGGGCAGGATCCATGCGCGTTCTGGCCGGGCAGCCTGGGGTTAACTGGAGGCCTCGGCATCGGCTTCGGCGAAGGCTTCACGGGCAAGTCGGAAACTGTCTACGGCCGCAGGGACACCGCAATAGATACCGACCTGAAGCAAAATTTCGCGTATTTGCTCACGACTCAGACCGTTACGCAAGGCGCCGCGCACATGCAGCTTGAGTTCGTGGGGACGATTGAGCGCCGAGATCATCGCCAGGTTGATCATGCTGCGCTCCTTGAGCGACAAACCTTCACGGCCCCAGACATGGCCCCAGCAATATTCAGTGACCATTTCCTGCAACGGCCGGGTGAAATCGTCGGCGTTCTCGATGGAACGCTTGACGTAGGCCTCGCCCAGCACCTGGGTGCGGATCTTCAGGCCTTGTTCATACTTGTCGTTGCTCATCGTTGTGCGCTCCCAAAATCGTCGAGCCCGCCCATCAAGGTGTATTTGAGCTCCAGGTAATCGTCAATGCCGTATTTGGAACCTTCACGGCCCAGGCCCGAAGACTTGATGCCGCCAAACGGCGCGACTTCGGTGGAGATCAACCCTTCGTTGATGCCGACCATGCCGTACTCCAGGGCCTCGCTCATGCGCCAGGCGCGGCCCAGGTCGCGGGTGTAGCAGTAAGCCGCAAGGCCGAACTCGGTGTCGTTGGCCATCTGCACGGCCTCGGCCTCGCTGGCAAAACGGAAGACCGCCGCCAAGGGCCCGAAGGTTTCCTCCTGGGCGACTTTCATCTGTGCGGTCACGTCGGCCAGGACCGTCGGCTGGAAGAAACCGTGGCCCAAGGCATGACGCTCGCCGCCGCAGAGCAACCGGGCGCCTTGGGTGAGGGCGTCCTGGACGTGATCCTCGACCTTGGCAGCCGCGCGTTCGTTGATCAGCGGGCCCTGGTTGACGCCGGCATCGAAGCCGCTGCCCACGCTCAGTTGCGCCACGCGTTCGGCCAGGCGGGCGACAAACGCATCGTGGATACCGTCCTGGACGAGGAAGCGATTGACGCAGACGCAGGTTTGTCCGGCATTGCGGAACTTGGCGATCAGCGCGCCTTCCACGGCGCGTTCCAGGTCGGCATCGTCGAACACGATAAAGGGTGCATTGCCGCCCAGCTCCAGGGACACCTTCTTGAGCGTCGGCGCGCATTGGGCCATGAGCAACTTGCCGATGGCCGTGGAGCCGGTGAACGACAGTTTGCGTACCTGCGGGCTGGCGGTCAGTTCGCCACCGATGGCCAGCGCATCACCGGTTATCACGTTGAAAATGCCGGCGGGAATGCCGGCCTGTTCGGCCAGGGCCGCCATCGCCAGGGCCGAGAACGGTGTTTCCGGCGCCGGCTTGACGATGCACGGACAACCCGCAGCGAGCGCCGGTCCGGCCTTGCGGGTGATCATGGCGGCGGGGAAGTTCCACGGCGTGATGGCCGCCACCACGCCGATGGGTTCCTTGCTTACCACGATGCGCGCATCGGCCTTGTGGCTGGGAATGGTGTCGCCGTAGATGCGCTTGGCCTCTTCGGCGAACCATTCGATGAAGCTGGCGGCGTAGAGAATTTCCCCCTTGGCTTCCGGCAATGGCTTGCCTTGTTCGAGGGTGAGGATTTCGGCCAAGGCGTCGGCGTTCTCAAGCATCAGCCCGTGCCAGCGCTTGAGGGCTTGGCTCCGTTCCTTGGCGGTCAATCCGCGCCAGGCCGGCCAGGCTTTGTTGGCGGCCGCGATGGCTTGGCGAGCGTGTTCGGCACCGAGGTTCGGGACCTGGCCGATCCGTTCGCCAGTGGCCGGGTTGAAGATGTCCTGGCAAGCGCCATCGGGCGCTTCCAGCCACTGGCCGTCGATATAGGCCTGCTGGCGGAACAATTGCAAGGCTGCTGGGCTCATGCTGGCTCCTTAGGGAAATGGTCAACCTGTGGGTTTTGAGTACAGCCATCAGGCCAGCGCGGGCAGGGCGCCGAGCTTGCCTTTGTGATAGATCATCGGCGTGACCGGCTGCTCGGGCAGGATCAGGTTTTTCACCGCACCGACAATGATCGCGTGGTCGCCGCCGTCGTATTCGCGCCACAACTCGCACTCGATGATTGCCGTGGCCTTGCTCAGCAACGGGTTGCCCCGTTCACTCAAGTGCCAGTCGATGCCCTTGGCCTTGTCCTTGCCTTTACCGGCGAAGGCATAGGCTTCGGCGGTCTGGTCGCTGGACAGCAAGTGGATCGCGAACTGCTGGCTGTCGCGCAGGATCGGGTAGGTATCGGAGGCGTAGTTGGGGCAGAACAGCACCAGCGCCGGGTCGATCGACAGCGCGCTGAACGCGCTGGCGGTGATGCCGACGATATTCCCCTCCGTGTCCAGGGTGGTGACCACCGTGACGCCGGACGGGAACGAGCCCATGACTTCTTTGTAAATGCCGGGTTCGATCATTTCTCAGGACTCCTAGCGCATCACGAACGGGTCAGGCATCGGGGCCTGGGACAGGTTGATCCACACGGTTTTTAGTTCGGTGTAGGCCAGCACTGAATCGATGCCGCTTTCGCGTCCGTAGCCACTGTTCTTGAAGCCGCCGATCGGCGCCATGGCCGAGACAGCACGGTAGGTGTTGACCCAGATAATCCCCGAGCGAACGTCTCGGGCCAGACGATGGGCACGGCCCAGGTCGCG
Organism: Pseudomonas sp. FG6; assembly: GCF_057809015.1. Taxonomy (NCBI): domain Bacteria; kingdom Pseudomonadati; phylum Pseudomonadota; class Gammaproteobacteria; order Pseudomonadales; family Pseudomonadaceae; genus Pseudomonas; species Pseudomonas sp. FG6. The sequence continues at coordinate 43,158 of NZ_JBMDJD010000021.1, read as the reverse complement.
GGTCCAGATGCCGGCGGCGAGGCCGAACTGCGAGTCGTTGGCAATCGCCAGGGCTTCGGCTTCGTCCTTGAAGCGGATGACCGAGGCCACCGGGCCGAAGACTTCTTCCTGCATGATCTTCATCGAGTTGCGGTCGCATTCGAACAGGGTCGGTTCATAGAACCAGCCGTCGCCAGCATTTTGCGGGCGCTTGCCGCCCAAACGCAGGCGCGCACCTTCGGCGATGGCATCGGCCACCAGGCCTTCGACCACGGCCAGTTGTTGCGCAGTGGCCATGGGGCCCATTTCGCTGCTGTCGTCCTGCGGGTTGCCGATGCGGATGCGCTTGGCGCGTTCGACCAGGCGCGAGACGAATTCGTCGTAGATGTCGTCCTGCACCAGCAGTCGCGAGCCGGAAACACAGCTCTGACCGGAGGCCGCATAGATCCCGGCAATCGCACCATTGATGGCGCTGTCGAGGTCGGCGTCGGCAAAGATAATGTTCGGCGATTTGCCGCCCAGTTCCAGCGACAGCTTGGCGAAGTTTTCAGCGCTGCTGCGCACCACATGCCGGGCCGTGGCCGCTCCGCCGGTGAAGGCGATCTTGCGCACCAGCGGGTGGCGGGTGAGGGCGGCGCCGGTGCTTGGGCCGTAACCGGTGACCACGTTGACCACCCCCGGCGGAATGCCGGCTTCCAGCGCCAGGCGAGCCAGCTCAAGAATGGTTGCCGAGGCGTGCTCGGACGGTTTGATCACAATGGTGTTGCCCGCCGCGAGAGCCGGCGCCAGTTTGATCGCGGTCAGGTACAGCGGGCTGTTCCAGGGAATGATCGCCGCGACCACGCCCATGGCTTCGTGCACGGTGTAGGCAAACAGGTCTGGCTTGTCGAGGGGCAGGGTGCCGCCTTCGAGTTTATCGGCCAAGCCCGCGGTGTAGTGGAAGAACTCTGGCAGGTAGCCGACCTGACCACGGGTTTCGCGAATCAGCTTGCCGTTGTCGCGGCTTTCCAGCTGCGCCAGTTGTTCTTTGTTTTCGGCGATCAGATCACCGAGACGACGCAGCAGTTTGCCGCGCGCGGTAGCGGTCAGGCCGCGCCACGCCGGGCTGTCGAAAGCGGTCTGCGCAGCCTGCACGGCGCGCTCGACATCCGCTTCGTCGGCATCGGGCAATTCGGCCCAAGGCCGGGCCAGTGCCGGGTTCAGGCTTTCGAAGGTCTTGCCGGACAGGGCATCGACCCATTCACCGCCGATGCACATCGAAAAGCGTGTGAGTGTCATGCAACGATCCCCTTTATTGAATGTTGTCGGGAGTAGGCTTTGTCGAGAAATTCCAGCAGCATCTGGTTGACCAGGCGCGGCGACTCCACGGGCATCATATGCCGCTGCTCGTCGAGCACGGCAACCGTGGCGCCGGGAATCCGCTCGGCCAGCTGCCGGGCCATTTCCGGCGTTGAACCGGGGTCCAGTTCGCCCGTGGCGATCAGCGTCGGCGCCTGGATGTTGCCCAGGTCCTCGGCGCGGTACATGTCCTGGGTGGCGAACAGTTCGTAAGTGGTCAGGTAACCCTGGGGGTCGTTCTGCGCCAACGTCTGGCGCAGCGCGGCAATCTGCGCCGGGTTAGCCGCCTGGTACTCGCGGCTGAACCAGCGCGACAGCGCGGCCTCGGCATTGGCATCCGGCCCGTGTTCAGCGGCCTGGGCAGTGCGGGCGATAACGCCGGCACGCTGTTCGGCGCTGCGGTTGAACACGCTGTTGAGCACCACCAGGCCTTGCAGGCGTTCCGGGTAATGCAAGGCAAACGCCCGCGCCACCAGGCCGCCCATCGAGAAGCCGATCACCGTGGCCTGAGGCACTTGCAAGTGGTCGAGCAATTCTCGCAACTGATCGGCATAGCCCAGCAGCCCGGTACCGCTTTCGGGGCGCGGGCTGGCGCCATGGCCGAGCATGTCATAGGCAATCACCCGGTACTTCGTGGACAGGCCGACGACCTGGCCGCCCCACATTTCTTTGTTCAGGCCCACGCCGTGGATCAAGACCACGGGCTGGCCTTGGCCGGTCGCCAGGTAACTGGTGCCAGCCGGTGTGAGTTCAGCGGTGAGCCGAATCATGGAGCACTCCTGCATGCCTTTTTTATTGTGGTTGCCCAGGCTGGATCACTGTGCTTTTTCGGCGGCCAGTTCTTCCAGGTCGATGTAACGGTTGCCGATGCGCGGGTGAATTCGGCCGCCGTCGGCGCAACCCAGGACCACGACGATTTCGTCGGCGCGCGGGGCGTCTTCGATTTGCATTTCCAGGGTGATGTAGTGCGAACGCAGACCTTCATCGTCTTTGTGCATCATCGGAATCTGGATCGAGGTGCCCGGGCCGCCGCGTTTGTTGGTGAAGCTCAGGTAGCTCTTGGCCTTGACCGCTTCGCGGTAATGGTTACCGAAGCGCAGGGTGTGGATCACCGCTGAGGCGTGTTCGATCTCACCGTCGGCGCCGACCACGGCGGCCTTGCCATAGGCTTCGATCTTTTCCGCGCCGCCAATGATGCCCACCAGGCGTTCGACCATCAGGGCACCGAGGTCGGAGCAGTTGGCGCGGATTTCCGGTTTCAGGTCTTCGACGAAACCGCGACCCAGCCAAGGGTTCTTCATGACCACCGCCAGCCCGACCATGGTCACCGGCTTGTCGGTGGCCTTGCCGCCTTCGATGAAGGTTTCTTCGACATAGCTGACGATCTTGCGAATTTCGAAACTCATGAGCTGCTCCGTGGTGTATGGGGGTAAATCAAAAATAGTCTGTGCGTATGATGGTATACCATAATACCGAGAGCGCAAGAGGCCGCCGTGAGTTTGTTCAACAGGAGGCGACGGAAGGCGGCGGGGCGGGGCGATGAGTCAATAATTCCCCATTTGAGGGCGTTCGCTGCGTGTTAACCGGCGCTTTGCACCGATTCGACTCGTTCGCGCTCCCTCTGGAAAAAATCGCTGTAAACGTTTCAGCCGTGGAAACCGTGCTGGTCGCAGAAATGAATTTAAATTTCGCCTGGGCGAACGTTTAAGCCTGATTTTCCCTATTCGGATCCGATTTACGGCGCTTAGGCACAACGTTTGCTATCACTTCAAAGGTATTCACTTATTCATCGGAGGTATTCATCACGCGGATCTAACCGGGGCGCACGTCTTCCAGACGCAGAGGCCAGACCAGAGACCTATGTCCAACGGGGTGCTCAGAGAAACAGGGCTCATTAAAACGAAGCAAGGCCGGACCATTGGAATGACGAAGTGATAAGAAATGCCGTGTAGAACGCGGCTGGGAGTTGGCTATGCCCCGAGCTTTTTTTAATGAAATGTATGACGCCATGGGTGACTGCCGCCCGCATTACCAAGCCTTCGCCCGCTGGCTGGCGGATGCGCCGACCGAGCTGCTGGAGCAGCGTCGTCGCGAAGCCGACCTGCTGTTCCATCGAGCCGGCATCACCTTCACCCTCTACGGGGACGAACAGGGCACCGAGCGCCTGATTCCGTTCGACATCATTCCGCGCAGCATCAAGGCCAGTGAATGGCAGGTGGTCGAGCGCGGCTGCATTCAACGGGTGCAGGCCCTGAACATGTTCCTGGCGGACATTTACCATGGGCAGCGGATCCTCAAGGAAGGGATCATTCCGGCCGAGCAGGTGCTCGCCAACGAGGGTTACCAGGTCGCGATGCAGGGCTTGAACCTGCACCGCGACATTTACGCCCACATTGCCGGGGTCGACCTGGTGCGCGATGGCGACGGCAGCTATTACGTGCTGGAAGACAACCTGCGCACCCCCAGCGGCGTGAGCTACATGCTCGAAGACCGCAAGATGATGATGCGTCTGTTCCCCGAGCTCTTCGCTGCCCAGCGCGTGGCGCCCATCGATCACTACCCGAACCTGCTGATCGACACCCTCAAGCGTTCAAGCCCGCTGGACAATCCGACCGCCGTGGTCCTGACCCCGGGGCGCTTCAACAGCGCCTATTTCGAACATGCGTTCCTGGCCCGTGAAATGGGGGTTGAACTGGTGGAGGGTGCCGACCTGTTCGTGCGTGACGAGCGTGTCTACATGCGCACCACCGCAGGTCCCAAACCGGTAGATGTGATCTATCGACGCCTGGACGATGCCTATCTCGACCCACTGGCCTTCAACCCCGACTCGATGTTGGGCGTTCCGGGGCTGATCGGTGCGTACCTGGCGGGCAATGTGGTGCTGGCGAATGCGGTCGGGACCGGCGTGGCCGATGACAAGTCGATCTACCCGTATGTCGACGAGATGATCCGTTTCTACCTCACCGAGGAGCCGATTCTGAAGAACGTGCCCACCTGGCAATGCCGCAAGCCCCAAGACCTGTCCCATGTACTGGCGAACCTGCCGGACCTGGTGGTCAAGGAAACCCAGGGCTCCGGTGGCTATGGCATGTTGGTGGGGCCGGCCGCGACCGCCGCGCAGATCGAAGATTTCCGCGCGCGCCTCAAGGCCCGTCCCGAAGCCTACATCGCCCAGCCGACTCTGAGCCTGTCGACGTGCCCGACCTTTGTCGAGAACGGCATCGCGCCGCGTCACATCGACCTGCGCCCGTTCGTGCTGTCGGGCAAGGAAATCCGCCTGGTGCCCGGCGGCTTGACCCGCGTGGCGCTGCGCGAGGGCTCGCTGGTGGTGAACTCGTCCCAGGGCGGCGGTACAAAAGACACTTGGGTGGTGGAGGACTGATACATGCTTTCAAGAACCGCTTCGGACCTCTACTGGATGTCCCGTTACCTTGAGCGCGCCGAGAACCTGGCGCGCATGCTCGAAGTCAGTTACTCGCTGTCGCTGATGCCCCAGGCCGGGCGCAGCGAGGGGCATACCGAACTGGCGATGTCGCTGCTGGCGGCCGGTACGCTGGACGACTACCACGCCCGCCATGGCGCGCTCAACAGCGAACACATGCTGCATTTCTTTGCGCTGGACGAGACCAACCCGGGGAGTATCTACAGTTGCCTGCGGGCGGCGCGAACCAATGCCCACGCTGTGCGCGGGCGCATCACCGCAGACATGTGGGAGAACATCAACGCCACCTGGCTGGAGATGCGCAACATCGCCGAAAGTGGCCTGGGACGCTATGGCATCAGCCATTTCTGTGAATGGGTCAAGGAGCGTTCGCACCTGTTTCGCGGCGCCACCTCGGGCACCATCATGCGCAACGATGCCTACCGTTTCATTCGCCTGGGCACCTTCATCGAACGGGCCGACAACACCCTGCGCCTGCTGGATTCGCGCTACGAAATGTTCGGCGAGGAGTCAGAGGAGGTCAGCGACAGTTCGGCCCGTGGCTATTACCAGTGGAGCGCTTTGCTGCGGGCGCTGTCTTCGTTCGAGGCATTCAACGAAATCTACCGCAACGCGCCCAATGCCGAGCAGGTCTCGGAGATGTTGCTGCTGCGCGCCGATGTCCCGCGCTCGCTGCACGCCTGCATCGAAGAACTGGACGACATCCTCGCCAGCCTGCCGGGCCACAACGGCCGGCCGGCCCAGCGCCTGGCCGCCGAGCTGAATGCCCGCCTGCGCTATTCCGGCATCGACGAAATCCTCGCCTCGGGCCTGCATCCGTGGCTGACCGAGCTCATCGACCAGATCCGGCACCTGGGCGAGACCGTTCATGAGTCGTACCTGGAGGTGGTGTAGGCACCCTTGGACGTTGGATTTCTTGTCCAATATCCGGGCGCTCAGCATCTTGATTCAACCATCCCTTCGTGGCGAGGGAGCTTGCTCCCGCTGGCCTGCGAAGCAGGCCCTTGCATTGTTTCTGGCAGACCGCGTCGTCTGGTTTGCGGCTGCTCCGCAGCCGAGCGGGAGCAAGCTCCCTCGCCACGGGGTTGGTGGAGTTTGGACACATGTTCCCCCCCGCGGCGAGGCGCGGCTTATAGTGGTCGGCCTTGTCACGTCTCCAGGGAGGAGCCGCATGTCCGAATCTTCAATCACCCTCGCACGCTTCACTGACGCCCATGTCGCGGGCGTCACCGCGCTCTATAACGACCCCGCAGTGACCCGCCAGGTGCTGCAGATGCCTTTCCAGTCCACTGAAGTCTGGCGCAAGCGCCTGGCGTTGGATGACGAGCGCTCGCTGAAACTGGTGGCCCTGCACGAGGGGGAGGTCGTCGCGAACCTGGGGATGGAGCAGTTCTCGCGGGTGCGTCGTGCCCATTGCGCCAGTCTCGGCATGGGCGTGGCCGTTCCTTGGCAGGGCAAGGGCGTGGGTTCACGGCTGCTGGCTGCTGCGCTGGATGTTGCCGACAACTGGATGAACCTGCGGCGGGTCGAGCTGACGGTATACGCCGACAACGAGGCGGCCATCGGGCTGTACCGCAAGTTTGGCTTCGAGATCGAAGGCCGGATGCGTGACTACGCCGTGCGCGACGGACGCTGGATGGACACCCTTGCCATGGCGCGGCTGCGCTGAAGCAGGGCCATCACGGCAAAATGCCTGTCCATTGGCTATACCTGTAGTTCCGGCCCGCTTCGCATGGCCTACAGGAGTAGCAGAATGAAAGTTTCTTCCTTGATTGGGGCTGTTTGCGTCGCCTCGCTCGCCTTGGCGGGCTGTTCCAGCAAAGTCACCCAGCCAAATGAATATTCCGGGTTCCTGGGCGATTACAGCCGCCTCAAGGAGGAAAAATCGCCGTCGGGCGCCGAGGTGATGCGTTGGGTCGACCCCAAGGTCGACCCGGGCAAGTTCACCAGCCTCTATATCGAACCGACACAGCTGTATCCCAAGCCGCAGCCGACGGTGAAAATCCCACCTGCGACGCTGTCCGGTATCACCGCCTACTATGACCAGGCCCTCAAGCGCGAAGCGGGCAAATCCTTGCCGCTGGCGACCGCTCCCGGCCCGGGCGTTCTGGTGATACGCGCAGCCATCACCGCCGTCAGCAGCAAGACCGAAGGCCTCAAACCCTATGAAGTGATTCCGATTGCACTGGTCGCGGCAGCCGTCAGCACCGCCAGCGGTATTCGCGACCAGGAAACCACCCTGGGCACCGAAGCGGTGTTTCTCGACGGCGGCAACAATGCGGTGGTCGCCCAAGTGGTGCGCAAGGGCACGGGCAAGCCGCTGTCCAATGAATCACAGGTGATGAAGCCCGATGATGTCAAACAGGTCATCGACGGTTGGGCGAGTGATATGCACCAGTCATTCCTGCGGCTCAAGGCGAAATAGCCGCAGGGTGTCGATGGGGTGTCTTTTTATGTCCAGCCATAGGTCGGAGCACCATTTCATGGTTAACTCCGGCCTTCGACTTTTTCAAACCTGTCAGAAGGAATCCGTTCATGGCTCAAGTCACTCTCAAAGGCAACCCAGTCCAGGTCAACGGCCAACTGCCACAAGCCGGTTCCAAGGCGCCTGCCTTTTCCCTGGTCGCCGGCAATCTGTCCGACGTTTCCCTGAAGGATTTCGCCGGCAAGCGCAAAGTACTGAACATCTTCCCGAGCGTCGACACGCCGACCTGCGCCACTTCCGTGCGCAAGTTCAACGCCCAGGCCAACGAGCTGAACAACACCGTGGTGCTGTGCATCTCCGCCGACCTGCCGTTTGCCCAGGCGCGCTTCTGCGGTGCCGAAGGCCTGGAAAACGTCCAGAACCTGTCGACGCTGCGTGGTGCCGAATTCATCCAGGATTACGGCGTGGCCATTGCTGATGGTCCGCTGAAAGGCCTGACCGCACGTGCCGTGGTGGTGCTCGACGAAAACGACACCGTGCTGCACAGCGAGCTGGTCAAAGAAATCGCCGAAGAGCCGAACTACGACGCAGCGCTGGCAGCCTTGAAATAAGCGGTCTGAAATTAAGTTTTAGCAAAAATGTTAACGGCCTGGCCTTGTCCAGGCCGTTTTCTTTTGTGCATCAAGGCTTTAGCCAATATCACGCTCAGTAAGCCCAACGTAAATTGCCGGTAAAGGCGCTTTGCTAAATACCCGCCAGTGCTTATCGTTCAGCCTTCGATAAAAGAAGCCCACGCGTCCAATGGTTGATCCCTCCATGCAATCCTCCGTTTCCCGCAATTCCCGTCGCTGGCTGTTCAGCCTGTTCATCGTGTTGGTCGTCGCGGCACTGGCCTGGAAGTTCTGGCCCGCCGGCACGGACACAAAGTCCGGGGCAGGGCAGAAGGCGGCCGCCGGGCACATGGGGCGCTCGGGCAACGTGCGACCAGGGTTTGGCGGGGCAACCGGGCCGATCCCGGTTCGGGTGGCTCCGGCGGTGACGGGGGACTTCCCGCTGTATTTCAAGGCGCTGGGCACGGTCACGGCCCTCAATACCATCAACGTGCGCAGCCGGGTGGGGGGTGAACTGGTGAAAGTCGCCTTCGAAGAAGGGCAGATGGTCAAGGCGGGTGACCTGCTGGTCGAGATCGACCCGCGTCCCTACCAGAACGCCTTGCTCCAGGCCGAAGGCACGCTGTTGCAGAACCAGGCCCAACTGAAGAATGCCCAGGTGGACCTGGAGCGCTATCGCGGCCTGTACGCCGAGGACAGCATCGCCAAACAGACCCTCGATACCGCTGCGGCGCTGGTGGGCCAGTACCAGGGCACGGTCAAGACCAACCAGGCCGCGGTCAACGACGCCAAGCTCAACCTCGAATTCACCAAGATTCGTGCTCCCATTTCCGGGCGGGTCGGCCTGCGGCAACTGGACATCGGCAACCTGGTGGCCGCCAACGACACCACGGCCCTGGCGGTCATTACCCAGACCCAACCCATCAGCGTCGTGTTCACCCTGCCGGAAAACCACCTCGACACGGTGCTCGCCCGCTATCGCAGCGGGGCCAAGCTGCCGGTCGAAGCCTGGGACCGTGGTGACGTGAAACTCCAGGCCAGCGGTGTACTGCAAAGCCTGGACAACCAGATCGACGTCACCACCGGCACCCTGAAGTTCAAGGCTCGCTACGAGAACCGCGAGCAAGCGCTGTTCCCCAACCAGTTCGTCAATGTGCGCCTGCTGGCCGACACCCTCAAAGGCGTTGTCCTGGCACCGACCGCTGCCATTCAGTTCGGCACCAATGGCACCTTCGTCTACGCCCTGGACGGTGACAAGAAAGTCACCATCAGGAAGCTCAAGGTCGGCGCCAGCGATGGCACCCATACCGTGGTCACCGAAGGCCTGGCCGCCGGTGACCGGGTGGTACTCGAAGGCACCGACCGCTTGAAGGAAGGCAGTGAAGTGGAAGTGGTCAACGACAGCCAGGACGTGCCCACCACGCCGACCGAGCACTTGCAGGGCAAGACGGCTGCGGCGCCGGACGATGCGGCGGTGGCCGACAAGGCGAAAAAGGGCGGCGCATGAACCTCTCGCGGCTGTTTATCCTTCGCCCGGTCGCCACCACGCTGAGCATGCTGGCTATCGTACTGGCCGGCCTGATCGCCTATCGCCTGCTGCCGGTGTCGGCACTGCCCCAGGTCGATTACCCGACCATCCGGGTGATGACCCTCTACCCGGGTGCCAGCCCCGATGTGATGACCAGCGCGGTGACCGCGCCCCTGGAGCGACAGTTCGGCCAGATGCCGGGACTGACGCAGATGGCGTCCACCAGCTCCGGTGGCGCATCGGTGATCACCTTGCGTTTCAATCTGGAAACCAACATGGACGTTGCCGAGCAACAGGTGCAGGCAGCGATCAACGCGGCCACCAACCTGTTGCCCAAGGACCTGCCGGCGCCGCCGGTGTACAACAAGGTCAACCCGGCCGACACCCCGGTACTGACCCTGGCGGTCACCTCCAAGACGATGCTGCTGCCCAAGCTCAATGACTTGGTGGACACCCGCATGGCGCAGAAAATTGCCCAGATCAGCGGAGTCGGCATGGTCACCATCGCCGGCGGCCAGCGCCAGGCCGTGCGCATCAAGGTCAACCCCGAAGCCCTGGCGGCCAACGGCCTCAACCTGGCGGACGTGCGCACGCTGATCGGCGCTTCCAACGTCAACCAGCCCAAGGGCAATTTCGACGGCCCGACCCGGGTCTCGATGCTCGACGCCAACGACCAGTTGACCTCGCCCAAGGACTACGCCGAGTTGATCCTGGCGTACGCCAACGGCGCGCCGCTGCGGCTCAAGGACGTGGCACAGATCGTCGACGGCGCTGAAAACGAGCGCCTTGCGGCCTGGGCCGACGAAAACCAGGCCGTGCTGCTGAACATCCAGCGCCAGCCGGGGGCCAACGTGATCGAGGTGGTGGACCGGATCAAGGCCATGTTGCCGAGCATCACCGACAACCTGCCTGCCGGGCTGGACGTCACTGTACTGACCGACCGCACCCAGACCATCCGCGCCTCGGTCACCGACGTACAGCATGAGCTGCTGATCGCCGTCGCCCTGGTGGTCATGGTGACGTTCCTGTTCCTGCGTCGCGTCAGTGCCACGATCATTCCATCGGTGGCCGTGCCGCTGTCGCTGATCGGCACGTTCGGCGTGATGTACCTGGCCGGTTTTTCCATCAACAACCTCACCTTGATGGCCCTGACGATTGCCACCGGTTTCGTGGTGGACGATGCCATCGTCATGCTGGAGAACATCGCCCGTTTCATCGAAGAGGGCGACAGCCCATTGCAGGCGGCGCTCAAGGGCGCCCGGCAGATCGGCTTTACGCTGGTGTCCCTGACGCTGTCGCTGATCGCGGTATTGATCCCGCTGCTGTTCATGGCAGACGTGGTGGGGCGGCTGTTCCGCGAGTTCGCCATCACCCTGGCGGTAGCGATCCTGATTTCCCTGGTGGTGTCCCTGACCCTGACGCCGATGATGTGTGCCCGCCTGCTCAAGCGCGAACCGAAGGAAGAGGAGCAGGGCCGTTTCTACCGCGCCAGCGGCGCCTGGATCGACAGGTTGATCGCCGCCTATGGACGCAAGTTGCAATGGGTGCTCAAGCACCAGCCGCTGACCCTGCTGGTGGCGGTGGGCAGCCTGGTGCTGACCGTGGTGCTGTACCTGGCCGTGCCCAAGGGTTTCTTTCCGGTGCAGGACACCGGGGTGATCCAGGGCATTTCCGAAGCGCCGCAGTCGATTTCCTTCGCCGCCATGAGCGAGCGCCAACAGCAGTTGGCCAAGGTGATCCTCGCCGATCCGGCGGTGCAGAGCCTGTCGTCCTACATCGGCGTGGATGGCGACAATGCCACGCTCAACAGCGGACGTTTGCTGATCAACCTCAAGCCTCATCGCGAGCGAGACGGCAGCGCCAGCGAGATCATCGCCCGCTTGCAGCCGCAGGTCGACCGGCTGGTGGGCATTCGCCTGTACATGCAACCGGTGCAGGACCTGACCATCGAGGATCGGGTCAGCCGTACCCAGTATCAGTTCAGCCTGTCTTCGCCCGATGCCGAGCTGCTCACGCTCTGGAGTGGCCGCCTCACCGAAGCCCTGTCCCGTCAGCCGGAGTTGACCGACGTCACCAGCGATTTGCAGGACAAGGGCTTGCAGGTCTATCTGGTGATCGACCGCGATGCCGCTTCGCGCCTGGGCGTCTCGGTGTCGAACATCACCGATGCGTTGTATGACGCGTTCGGCCAGCGGCAGATTTCCACCATCTACACCCAGTCCAGCCAATATCGCGTGGTGTTGCAGGCCCAGGCCGGGGAGCGGATCGGGCCCCAGGCGCTGGACCAGATTCACGTCAAGACTACCGACGGTGGGCAGGTGCGGCTGTCTAGTCTGGCCCGGGTCGAGGAGCGTCAGGCGCAGTTGGCGATTGCCCACATCGGCCAGTTCCCCGCAGTGATGATGTCGTTCAACCTGGCACCGGGCGTGGCCCTGGGGCATGCGGTGACCGTAATCGAGAAGGTCCAGCAGGACATCGGCATGCCGGTGGGCGTGCAGACCGAGTTCCAGGGTGCGGCCCAGGCGTTCCAGGCGTCATTGTCGAGTACCTTGCTGCTGATCCTGGCGGCGGTGGTGACGATGTACATCGTCCTGGGGGTTCTCTATGAGAGCTACATCCACCCGATCACCATTCTTTCCACCTTGCCTTCGGCGGCCATCGGCGCGTTGCTGGCGTTGATCCTCAGCGGCAACGACCTGGGCATGATCGCGATCATCGGGATCATCCTGTTGATCGGTATCGTCAAGAAAAACGCGATCATGATGATCGACTTCGCCCTCGACGCCGAACGCAACCAGGGCGTCGATCCGCAGACGGCCATCTACCAGGCGGCGCTGCTGCGCTTTCGGCCGATCCTGATGACCACCCTGGCGGCGTTGTTCGGTGCGATACCGCTGATGTTCGCCACCGGCTCCGGCGCCGAACTGCGCCAGCCGCTGGGCTTGGTGATGGTGGGTGGGTTGTTGGTGAGCCAGGTATTGACCCTGTTCACCACGCCGGTGATCTACCTGTATTTCGATCGGCTGGGGCGGCGGTTTGCCAGGCCTGAGGCGAAAGAGGTGCAGGTATGAGCAGGCTGCAGGAAGAGGGCTGCTTTTCGTGGCGAGCGAGCTTGCTCCCGCTGGGCTGTGGGAGCAAAGCTTGCTCGCGAAACAGGCACCTCGATTCTGTGGGACCGCATCGCCTTCATCGCGGGCAAGCCTTGCTCCCACATAGCGGGCCTCGCCACAAAAGCACTGCCCGCTCATCGCATGACGGCTGGGGCTGTCGCCGATGAACCTCTCTGGCCCCTTCATCAAGCGCCCCGTGGCGACCATGCTCCTGAGCTTCGCCATCATGCTGCTCGGCGGCATGTGTTTCGGCCTGCTGCCGGTCTCGCCGTTGCCGCAGATGGATTTTCCGGTGATCGTGGTCCAGGCCAACCTGCCGGGGGCCAGCCCGGAGGTGATGGCATCGACCGTGGCGACTCCGCTGGAGCGGTCCTTCGGCGCCATCGCCGGGGTCAACACCATGAGCAGCCGTTCCAGTCAGGGCTCGACCCGGGTCATCCTGCAATTTGACCTGGACCGCGACATCAACGGTGCCGCCCGGGAAGTGCAGGCGGCTATCAACGCCTCGCGCAATCTGTTGCCCAGTGGCATGCGCAGCATGCCCACCTACAAGAAGGTCAACCCGTCCCAGGCGCCGATCATGGTGCTGTCGCTGACCTCGGATGTGCTGAAAAAAGGCCAGCTCTACGACCTGGCGTCGACCATCCTGTCCCAGAGCCTGTCCCAGGTCCCGGGCGTGGGTGAGGTGCAGATCGGCGGCAGCTCCCTGCCGGCGGTGCGCATCGAATTGGAGCCGCAATTGCTCAACCAGTACGGTGTGGCCCTGGACGACGTGCGCACCGCGATTGCCGACAGCAATGTGCGCCGGCCCAAAGGCTCGGTCGAGGACGATCGACGCATGTGGCAGGTCCAGGCCAACGACCAGCTGGAAAAAGCCAAGGACTACGAAACGCTGATCATCCGCTACCAGGACGGCTCGGTGTTGCGGCTCAAGGACGTGGCGAAAGTCTCCGACAGCGTCGAGGACCGCTACAACAGTGGGTTCTTCAACAACGACGCCGCCGTACTGCTGGTGATCAACCGTCAGGCGGGGGCCAACATCATCGAGACGGTCAACGAGATCAAGGCGCAACTGCCGGCGTTGCAGGCCGTGCTGCCGGCCAGCGTCAAGTTGAACCTGGCGATGGACCGCTCGCCAGTGATCAAGGCCACCCTGCACGAAGCGGAAATGACCCTGCTGATCGCCGTGGCCCTGGTGGTGCTGGTGGTGTTCCTGTTCCTGGGCAACCTGCGCGCCTCGCTGATCCCGACCCTGGCGGTGCCGGTGTCGCTGGTGGGCACGTTTGCGGTGATGTACCTCTACGGCTTTTCGCTGAACAACCTGTCGTTGATGGCGTTGATCCTGGCGACCGGGTTGGTGGTGGACGATGCCATCGTGGTGCTGGAGAACATTTCCCGGCACATCGACGAAGGCGTGCCGCCGATGAAGGCCGCCTACCTGGGGGCCAAGGAAGTGGGCTTCACGCTGCTGTCGATGAACGCCTCGCTGGTGGCGGTGTTTCTGTCGATCCTGTTCATGGGCGGGATCATCGAAAGCCTGTTCCGTGAGTTTTCCATCACCCTGGCGGCGGCGATCGTGGTCTCGCTGGTGGTGTCCCTGACCCTGACGCCGATGCTCTGCGCCCGTTGGCTCAAGCCCCATGTCCCGGGGCAGGAAAACCGCTTGCAGCGCTGGAGCCGGCTGCTCAACGACTGGATGGTCCGTGGCTACGCCACCAGCCTGGACTGGGTACTGCGCCATCGGCGCCTGACCTTGCTGAGCCTGCTGGTAACCATTGGCGTGAACGTCGCCTTGTATGTGGTGGTGCCGAAAACCTTCATGCCACAACAGGACACCGGCCAACTGATCGGTTTCGTGCGTGGGGACGACGGACTGTCGTTCAACGTGATGCAGCCGAAGATGGAAATCTTCCGTCGCGCGGTGCTCAAGGACGATGCCGTGCAGAGCGTGGCCGGCTTCATCGGCGGTAACAACGGCACCAACAATGCCTTCATGTTGGTGCGTCTCAAGCCGATCAAGGAACGTAATATTTCCGCGCAAAAGGTCATCGAGCGCCTGCGCAAGGAAATGCCCAAGGTGCCCGGCGCCCAACTGATGCTGATGGCCGACCAGGACCTGCAGTTCGGAGGCGGGCGCGAGCAGACCACCTCGCAATACTCCTACATCCTGCAGAGCGCTGACCTGGCGTCCCTGCGCCAGTGGTACCCCAAGTTGGTGGCCGCGTTCAGGGCCTTGCCGGAGCTGACCGCCATCGACGCCCGCGATGGTGGCGGGGCCCAGCAAGTGACGCTGGTGGTCGATCGCGACCAGGCCAAGCGCCTGGGCATCGACATGGACATGGTCACCACGGTGCTCAACAACGCTTACAGCCAACGGCAGATTTCCACCATCTATGACAGTCTCAACCAATACCAGGTGGTGATGGAGGTCAATCCCAAGTACGCCCAGGATCCGCACACCCTTGAGCAGGTCCAGGTGATCACCGCCGACGGTGCGCGGGTGCCGCTGTCGGCCATCGCTCACTACGAAAACAGCCTGGAGGATGACCGGGTCAGCCACGAAGGCCAGTTTGCCTCCGAGAGTATCTCGTTCGACATGGCCGAAGGCGTCACGGTGGAGCAGGGCACGGCCGCCATCGAGCGAACCATTGCCAAGCTCGGCATGCCCGAGGACATCATCGTGAAGATGGCCGGCACCGCCGATGCCTTCGCCGCCACCCAGAAAAGCCAACCGTTCATGATCCTTGGCGCGTTGCTGGCGGTGTACCTGGTACTGGGCGTGCTGTACGAAAGCTACATCCACCCGCTGACCATCCTGTCCACGTTGCCCTCGGCCGGGGTCGGCGCCTTGTTGTCGATCTATGTGCTGGGCGGTGAATTCAGCCTGATTTCCCTGCTGGGGCTGTTCCTGTTGATCGGCGTGGTGAAGAAAAATGCGATCCTGATGATCGACCTGGCGCTGCAACTGGAGCGCGCCGGCCAGGCGCCGCTGGAATCGATCCGCAGTGCCTGCCTGCTGCGGCTGCGGCCGATCCTGATGACTACGCTGGCGGCAATCCTGGGCGCCTTGCCGTTGTTGCTCGGCGGCGCCGAGGGGGCGGAAATGCGCCAGCCGCTGGGCCTGACCATTATCGGCGGGCTGGTGTTCAGCCAGGTCCTGACGCTCTACACCACGCCAGTGGTTTACCTTTACCTTGACCGCCTGCGCCATCGCTTCAACCGCTGGCGCGGCGTGCGCACCGATGCTGCCCTGGAAACTGCGCTATGACCGACCGTTCGCTCTTCAATCTTGTCGCGCCGCTGGCGGCTACCCGTGGCTCCCGGGCACTGAGCCTGGCGCTGTGCGTGGCCATGCTCAGCGCCTGCGCCATCGGCCCGGATTACCAGCGTCCGAGCGCGGCGACGGCGGCGCAATACAAAGAGGCCCAGGGCTGGCGCCAGGCCAACCCCAGCGACGCGCTGGCCCGTGGCGCCTGGTGGGAACTGTACGGCGACGCACAGCTCAATGGCCTGGTGGAAAAACTCAACACCTCCAACCAGACCGTGGCCCAGGCCGAAGCCCAATACCGCCAGGCCCAAGCGTTGGCCCGCAGCGCCCGAGGTGCCTTTTTTCCGACCGTGGACCTGACGGTTGGCAAGACCCGCTCCAGCCAGGGCACTGGCAGCAGCAGTTCGAGCCTGAGCAGTTCCTCCAGCGGCATTCGCGACACCTACAGTGCCCAGGCCGGGGTCAGCTGGGAGGCGGACGTCTGGGGCAAGCTGCGCCGCACCCTGGAAGCCAACGAGGCCAGCGCCCAGGCCAGTTATGCCGACCTGGCCGCCATGCGCCTGAGCCAGCAATCGGAGCTGGTGCAGAACTACTTGCAGTTGCGGGTGATCGATGAACAGAAGCGCCTGTTGCAGACCACCGTCGACAACTATCAACGCTCGCTGAAAATGACCGAAAACCAGTACCGGGCCGGTGTATCGGGCAAGGATGCGGTGGCCCAGGCCCAGAACCAGCTCAAGACCACCCAGGGCGACCTGGTCGACCTGATCTGGCAGAGGGCTCAGTTCGAGAACGCCATCGCCGTGCTGATGGGCCTGGCACCGGCGGAGTTCAGCCTGGCCGAAACCCGCGACATCCCGGCACTGCCCCAGATCCCGCTGGCGCTGCCGTCGCAACTGCTGGAGCGCCGCCCCGACATCGCCTCGGCAGAGCGCTCGGTGATGGCCGCCAACGCCAACATCGGCGTCGCCAAGGCGGCCTACTATCCGGACCTCACCTTGAGCCTGAGCGGCGGCTACAGCAGCAGTACCTACGACAACTGGGTGAGCGTGCCGAACCGCTTCTGGTCGGTGGGGCCGCAACTGGCGATGACGCTGTTCGACGGCGGCCAGCGCTCGGCGGAAGTCGACCGTACCGTCGCAGCCTACGATCAGACCGTCGCCACCTATCGCCAGACCGTGCTCGACGGCTTTCGCGAGGTGGAAAACTACATGATCCAGCTCAAGGTGCTGGAAGACGAAGCGCGGGTGCGCCAGGAAGCGCTGGATGCCGCGCGCGAGTCCTTGCGCCTGACCCAGAACCAATACAAGGCCGGGCTGATCGCCTACCTCGACGTGGTCACCGTCCAGGCCACGGCGCTGAGCAACGAACGCAGCGTGCTGAGTTTGCAGCAGAGCCGCCTGATCGCCAGCGTGCAGCTGATTGCAGCCTTGGGTGGGGGGTGGGATGGGCAGTTGCAGCCAGACGAGAAACCCTGATTGATTGGATAATGCCAGGAGATGCTTTTGTGGCGAGGGAGCTTGCTCCCGCTTGAGTGCGCAGCGCTCATAACAGGGGCCGCTACGCCCGAGGCGTCGGACCGGCCCAGCGGGAGCAAGCTCCCTCGCCCCACTATTAATCACTCGCCAACAGTCCCGCTTTTGGCCGATGCACTGCCTACGTCCTGTCGCAATGGCTTGCTATAGTTCAGGCCTCTTTTCAGCCGGTAAAGGATCACTGCCATGTCGCAATACCAAGCGTTCAACGTCGAACTTGCAGACAACATCGCCCATGTGCAGATCAACCGCCCGGACAAGATCAATGCCATGAATGCGGCGTTCTGGAGCGAGATCGTCGAAATCTTCCAATGGATCGACGACACCGACGAGGTGCGGGTGGTGGTGCTCAGTGGTGCCGGCAAGCATTTTTCCTCCGGGATAGACCTGATGATGCTCGCGGGTGTCGCCAACGAATTGGGCAAGGACGTGGGCCGCAACGCACGCCTGCTGCGACGCAAGATCCTGCAACTGCAAGCCTCGTTCAACGCGGTGGACAGCTGTCGCAAACCGGTTCTCGCCGCCATCCAGGGTTATTGCCTGGGTGGGGCCATTGACCTGATTGCGGCGTGCGACATGCGCTATGCCGCCGAGGACGCCCAGTTCTCCATCAAGGAAATCGACATCGGCATGGCCGCCGATGTTGGCACATTGCAACGCTTGCCCCGGATCGTCGGGGACGGCATGCTGCGTGAACTCGCTTATACGGGACGCACCTTCGGTGCCGAGGAAGCGCGCACGATCGGCCTGGTCAACCGTGTCTACCAGGATACCGCCAGCCTGCTCGACGGCGTGATGGGCATTGCCCGGGAGATCGCCGCCAAGTCGCCGATCGCCGTGACCGGCACCAAGGAAATGATCAGCTACATGCGCGACCACCGCATCGACGACGGCTTGGAGTACGTCGCCACCTGGAACGCCGCCATGCTGCAATCGAACGACCTGCGTGTGGCCATGGCCGCCCATATGAGCAAACAGAAACCTGAATTTCTGGATTGATCGATCATGATTTCACGCTGGACCACTACCACATTACTCGACACCGACCTTCCCGGCGGCTGGGCCGTGGCCCGCAGTCCCGAAGGTTTTCTGTTTGACGACAACGGCGCGCTGTTTCCCCGTGACTGGCTCAAGCGCCAGGACCTGTCGATCCTCGCCGAGCATGGCATCGGCCACCTCGATGGCGAACCGGTCTATCTGCTGGAGCTGCACAGCCCGCTGCAGATCCCTGGTTGCAACTGGAAGGGCCTGAGGGCCTTCATGCTCGAGGACGACCACACGCTGTACAAGGTGCTGGGTTATGCGGCACAGATCGGCACATGGGCCCGGGAACATCGGTTTTGCGGCAGTTGTGGCAAGCGCATGGGCCAGATCCCGCGGGAGCGGGCGATGTATTGCGATGTGTGTGACCTGCGGCATTACCCGCGGATCTCACCGAGCATGATCGTGCTGATTACCCGCGGCGACGAAGTGTTGCTGGCCCGTTCACCGCGTTTTGTCCCCGGCGTCTACAGCACACTGGCCGGGTTCGCCGAACCAGGCGAATCGGCCGAGGATTGCCTGATTCGCGAGGTCCGCGAAGAGGTCAGCATCGAAGTGAAGAACATCCAGTACGTGGGCAGCCAGTGCTGGCCGTTTCCCCATTCGATGATGCTGGGCTTCCATGCCGAGTACGCCAGTGGCGAGATCGTGCCCCAGGAAGACGAAATCGAGGACGCCCAGTGGTTCAACGTCCATGACTTGCCACCGCTGCCAGCGTCGCGCTCCATCGCCCGCTACCTGATCGACCTCTACTTGGCCCGGCGCCTAGGCCATGCTGAACCAGTGCTGCCAGGCTAGCCGAACGGTCAGCCCCAGCACCACGGTGATGAACACTGGCCGGATGAACTTCGCACCGCCACTGATGGCGGTGCGTGCGCCGAAGAATGCGCCGACCATCACCGACAGGCCCATGCTCAGGCCAATGATCCAATCCACTTGCCCGGAAAAAATGAACACCGCCAGCGCCGCTATGTTGCTGACGAAGTTCATGCTGCGGGCCACGCCACTGGCCTTGACCAGGTCGATGGGGTAGAGCAGCAGGCTGCTCACCGTCCAGAACGCCCCCGTGCCAGGACCGGCCACACCGTCATAGAAACCCAGGCTGAAGCCCTGGGGCGACTGCCAGGTTTTCTTGATGGGCGCGTTGCTGTCCAGCGGCGCCTTGGGCGTGCCACCGAACAACAGGTACAGGCCACAGGCGAAGACAATCACCGGCAGCATCTTGTTCAGCCATTCGGCGGGCAGGTAATGGGCGACGATAGCGCCGGTCAAGGCACCGACCAGCGTGCCGACGAGGGCGTGGGTCCACTGCCGCGGGTGGAACAGCTTGCGCTTGTAGAAGGTGAAACTGGCGGTGGCCGAGCCGAACGTTGAGCTGAGCTTGTTGGTGCCCAGCACCAGGTGGGGCGGCAGGCCGGCCGTCAGCAGTGCCGGGGTGGTCAACAGGCCACCGCCACCGGCGATGGCATCGATGAAACCGGCAATGAACGCGACAATGGCCAGGATAGCGAGTGTAGTGAGGTCAACGCTGAGTTCGAAAGGCATGCAATGGGCTTATTTGGCAGGTCGCAGCAGGTCTGCGGGGAAAGGCCGGTATGTTACCCACAATGGCGGCGGGCTGCGACTGCCGGTGAATACGCCGCCCGCCAGCGTCACGCAATCGGATGCTCGGGTCTGCGGATGATCGTCAAACCACATCATCCACGATGATGTGCGGCTCACCTTTCGAGCAGCGCTCGATCCGGGCCTCGACCCGATACACCCGACGCAGCATTTGTTCGCTGATCACTTCCTCGCTCGGCCCGCTGCCTTGCAGGGAGCCGTTGGCGATCACCAGTACCTGATCGGCAAAACGCAACGCCTGGCTCAGGTCATGGAGGGCGATGAACACGATGATCCCGTGTTGACGGGCGAGGGTGCGCATGAATTTCAGCACCTGGACCTGACGGTGCATGTCCAGGGCGCTGGTGGGTTCATCCATCAGCAGTACTTCGGGTTCGCGCACCAGCGTCTGGGCGATGGACACCAGTTGCTGCTGGCCGCCGCTCAGTTCTGTGAGGTTGCGAAATGACAGGTCGGCGATGCCCAGGGATTCGAGGATACGGTCCACCACCTCCAGTTCACCCGTCTGCACCGACCACCCCGGCGTGCGTTGTTTACGGGCCAGCAGTACCGACTCGTAGACTGTCAGGCGCGCGCTGGTGTTAAGGCTCTGCGGCATGTAGCAGACACCGTCCGGGCCTTTGCGCGTACCCCGCAGCCGGACCAGGCCGGGGCCAGCGATGAGCCCGGCGATACGTTTGAACAACGTGGACTTGCCGGCCGCGTTGGGCCCGATCACGGCCACCACCTCGCCGCCGGAGAATACCGGGGTACTGATCCCATCGAGGATCGACCGGGTGCCGTAGCAGGCACCCAGGTTTTCCAGCTGGATCGTCACCATGAATGCTTCTTCCCGCCCAGAATCAATGAAATGAAAAAGGGCACGCCGATCAGCGACGTGACCACGCCAATGGGGAAGATCGCCCCGGGTATCAGGGTTTTGCTCACCACCGAGCTGGCCGACAGGATCAGCGCACCGGTCAGCAGCGAGGCCGGCAGGAAGAAGCGCTGGTCTTCACCGATCAGCATCCGCGCAATGTGCGGTCCCACCAGGCCGATGAAACCAATGGTGCCGACAAACGCCACCGGAAAAGCCGCCAGCAGGCTGACCAAGACCAGTGTTTGCAGGCGCAACCTGCGCACGTTGATGCCGAAGCTCGCGGCCTTTTCATCCCCCAGTCGCAAGGCGGTCATGGCCCAGGCTCGACGGGCGAACAGCGGCAGGGTGACCAGAATCACCAGGCAGATCACGCCCAGTTTCGGCCAAGTGGCCTTGGTCAGGCTGCCCATGGTCCAGAACACCACTGCGGCTACGGCTTGCTCGGTGGCAAAAAATTGCACCAGCGCGAGCAAAGCGTTGAAGGTGAAGACCAGGGCGATGCCCAGCAGCACAATGGTTTCGCTGGTCATGCCGCGACGCAGGCTCAGCACATGAATCAACAATGCCGACAGCATCGCCATGACGAAGGCATTGAGCGGCACCATGTATTGAGCGATCAGTGGCACCAGGGCGACGCCAAACGCCAGTCCCAGGGCTGCGCCGAAACTGGCTGCCGCCGAGATGCCCAAGGTGAAGGGACTGGCGAGCGGGTTGTTGAGGATGGTCTGCATCTGCGCGCCTGCCAGGGACAAGGCGGCGCCCACGGCCACCGCCATCAGCGCCACCGGCAGGCGAATCTCCCACATCACCACGCGCACTTGGGAGGCAGCGGTATCGGGGAAAAACAGCGCGCCCAACACTTCAGTCAGACCATAACTGGCTGGACCGAGGGCCAGGTCCAACAGCACGCTGACCAGCAGTAACGCCCCCAACCCGGCCAGGATCATCCGTTTTCGCCAGACTTGCTCGCGATAGATCGTGCCCAGGGCTGCGCCATCGAGACGACTGTTCATGGCTGTACCTGTCCGGGGTCGAGGCTGACGAAGTAGCCCGGTCCGTAGGGCACCGGCAGGAAGCGCTCGTGGAACTCTCGGAACGTGGCGTCAGGGTCGAGGTCGGCGAACAGGTCCGGGTGAAACCACTTGGCCAGTTGCTGGATGGCAATGAACTGGTACGGGCTGTTATAGAACTGATGCCAGACGGCGTGGAAACCATGGGTTTGTTGGGCCTTGATGCCGGCATAGGCGGGGCGCTGGGTGAACCATTGCAGTTTGCGCCGTGCCTCGATCAAGTCCGCACCGGGACCGACCCCCACCCAATGTCCGCCGGGGGCAAAGGCTTCCCAGTTGGCGCTGGTGATCACCACCTGCTCGGGGTCTGCGACGATTACCTGCTCGGCGTTCAACTGGCCGAACGTATTGGGGATGATGGCGCTGGCGATATTGCGACCGCCGGCCAGCTCGACAAAGCGGCCGAAGTTCTCATTGCCGAAGCTCAGGCAGCAGTCATCGGTATAGCCGCCGATACGTTCGATGAACACATTGGGCCGGGGTGGCTGCTTGGCCGCGATGACATCGGTGACGCGACGGATCTGCTGGTTGCGAAAGGCGATGAACGCCTCGGCGCGGGCCTCTTCGCCGAACAACTGGCCGAAGAGGCGCATGGTCGACTCGGTGTTCTGCATTGGATTGTTGCGAAAGTCCACGTACACCACTGGGATGCCGAGGGCGTCGAGCTTCTCGATGTAGCGGGCGTCTTCGGTGGCGTGTTGCGCTTCGATATTGAGGATGATGACGTCCGGCTGCTGGCTGATCGCCTGCTCAATGTCGAAGGTGCCATCCTCGAAACCGCCAAATGTCGGGACTTTGGCAAGCTCCGGATAGCGCCGCAGGTAGGCACCGTAGGTGTCCGGGTCGGACTGGATCAGGTCCTTGCGCCAGCCGACGATGCGGCGGATCGGGTTACTCGTGTCCAGGGCGGCGACCAGGTACAACTGGCGACCTTCGCCCAGGATCACGCGGCGCACCGGGATGCGCACTTGTACCTGGCGGCCTAGCAGGTCGGTGACTGTCGTGCCGGGTGGGAGGGCCGGTGAGGTGTCCGAAAAAGCAAAACCGCTCAGCAGCAGAAGGATAGCCCCCAGCAGTGACGCGGTGAGTGAAGGGCATGTCCGAAAGGTTAATCGCATCGTTGAAACCTGGATAAAGACCCGACCGTGCTGTCCATGCGGCCGGGTCGGGAGCAATCAGAAATCGACCGTGGCCGACAGCAGTAACGTACGCGGTGAACCTTGGGAGAACGCACCGTAGGAGGCGACGCCAGACCAATACTCCCGGTCGAAGACATTCTGCACCGTGGCGCGCAAGGTGGTCGGTCGGCCGTCGAGCACCGTGCTGTATCGTGCGCCCGCATCGAAGCGCGTCCACGGGTCGAGTTCCTGAGTGTTGGCCTGGTCGATATATTGGCTGCCGGTGTAGATCGCACCACCGGTCAGGGTCATGCCCCGGATCCACGGGGTGTCCCATTCGGCCCAGAGGTTGGCCTGGACTTCAGGCACGCCAACCGGTTTGTTCCCACGATTGGCCGCCGTCCCGCTTTTGGTCAGTTCACCGTCGAGCAGGGTAACGCCGCCCAGCAGACGGGTGCCTTCGCGCAGTTCGCCGAACATGTTCAGCTCGATGCCGCGGTTGCGCTGTTCGCCCTGGACCGAGAACACACTGTTTGCCGCGTTATTGGTCAGTTCGCCGGCTGGTTTCTTGACCTGGAACAGCGCGAGGGTCGAGGTAAAGGTGCCGTAGTCGACCTTGACGCCGACCTCCTGCTGACGGGAGATATAAGGCTTGAATATCTCGCCGGAATTACTGGCATTGGCTGGGGCGGTGTCGCCCTTGCTCAGGCCTTCGATGTAGTTGTAATAGAACGAAACGTGTTCCCATGGCTTGAACACCGCGCCGAACAACGGCGTGGTTTCACTTTCGTCATAGGCGGTGGTAACCACGCCATTGGCGTTGTAGTTCTTTGATTCGATGTTCTGTTGACGCAGGCCCAGGGTCACCTGGACGCGCTCATCCAGGATCGACAAGGTATCGGCCAAGGCGACCCCGGACAGTTCGGTTTCGGAAATTTTCAACACGTCCGGCGAGGCGATCGAGGGCTTGTCACGTTCCACCGGGTGGTAGATGTTCGAGAGTACAGGGGAGCCGGAATTGATGCCCCTGCGCAACTCATCGCGGTAGCGGCTGACCTGTAGCGAGCTGCTGTGGCTGACTGCTCCCGTGTCGAAGCGGGCCCGGGCGCCGGCATCGACGGTGTAGCGTTGCACTTCGAATTTGTAATAGCCGGGTGTCGAGCGGCTGTCTCCGGCGCTGTTCTGTATCGTCGGAGTCTGGTCCGACAGCCGCGCCACATCGGACTTGCCGCCGCCGGCATGGGCAAATACCGTGAGGCTGTCGCTCAGGTCGTATTCGCCGCTGAGCAGGGCTGACTTGTCGCGGGTCTCGGACCAGGACCATTCCTGGGTCACGTTGTTGCGGCCATTGGCTGCTGACGGCACGTCGATGCCGCGTACTATCTGGAACGGCCTGGATGGCGCGTCCCATTTTTCTTCCTGGCTGATCAGATCCAGGCTGCTCCTGAAACGATCCCCCTGGTAATCCAGGGCTATCGAGCCAATGCCCACATCCCGCGATTGCTTGTCGATGGCCGTATCGCCACCCTGGAGGCTGCCGTTGACCCGCACGCCGAAGCGCCGCTCCTCGCCGAAGCGCCGGCTGATATCGACGTGGCTGCCGGCCTGGGTGTCCATGGCGTAACTGGCCGTCACGCGGGTCAGGTCCTCGTCCAGCGACCGCTTGGGCACGATATTGATGACACCACCCACGCCGCTGTTGGGCGACATCCCATAGAGCAAGGCGGCCGGGCCCTTTATCACTTCGATGCGTTCGGCGTACTCGGTGAAGACCCGGTAGTTCGGCGCAACGCCATACACCCCGTCGAAGGCCAGTTCACCGAGGTTGCCTTCGCCGACTGGAAAACCGCGAATGAAAAACGAGTCGACGATGCCTCCCGTCTGACCGGTGGAGCGCACCGAGGAGTCACGCTCCAGTACGTCGGCGGCGGTCACGGCTTGCTGATCCTTCATCAGGGTCGAGGTGTAATTGCTCACGCTGAAGGGCGTGTCCATCAAATCCTTGTTGCCCAGCAGGCCGACGCGACCACCTCGGGCGACCTGGTCGCCGCTATACGCCGGGGGCAGGTCGCCGGGACGGCTTTGCGCGGCGCTGATGGTCGTTTCCGACAATGTCAGCCCACCGCCTGCGATGGCTCTTTCCAGGGTGTAGCTGCCATCATCGCGCAACACCAGGTCCAGCCCGCTGCCGGCCAGCAGTCGGTTGAATGCTTCACGCGCGGTGAACTGGCCGGAAAGGCCAGGACTGTTCAAGCCTTGGGTCAGGGCGGGCTCGAACGACAATGCGACGCCGGCTTGCACGGCGAACGCCGAGAGGGTGGGCCCCAGTGGGCCGGGTTGGATGTTGTAGGATTGGCTGCCGACGCTGTCCAGTGCTGCACCCGTCGCGGCCCAGCAGACCGGGCTTAAAGTCGAAAGCGCGACACTGAGCATCGCACTGCGAATCGCCAGATTCAGCTTGCGATCCGAACGCAGGGGGCGGGCAACGGGCATGACGTGGTGATCCTGTTCAGAGGGTTTTGTTCTTCTCTAGCCAGCCAGGATCGAAAAAAGTATCACCCCCGCAGGATTATTTTTTCAGTCGATCATGCCGGCGCCAGCATGATCCAGTAGTCGCCCAGGCGTGCGTTGACGCGGATGGGATAAGTCTGGGCCAGCATGTTCAGGGTGCGTCGGCTATCGCTGATGGGAAAGGCGCCGGAGATCCGCAGGTTGGCAATGGCTGGGTCGCAGCGCAGGACACCGTTGCGATAACGGCTCAGCTCGTTGACGAAATCGGCCAGACGCATGTTGTCGGCCATCAGCATGCCTTGGGTCCAGGCCAGCAGCGCCTTGTCGACAGGTTTGCGCGGGTCGATGGCCTGTGCCGTGAAGCGGCTGCTCTGGCCGGCTTCGATCACTTGCTCGCCGCTACCTTTCAGTTGGATGCGCACCGCACCTTCGAGCACTGCGAGACAGGTCTGTCCGGTTTGTTCGCGCACGACGAAGCGTGTTCCGAGGGCCTGCATCCGGCCTTCGCGGGTTTCGACCAGGAAAGGCCGGGCGACAGGGGACGGGTCCGGCGCGGTCTGGACCAGTATTTCCCCGCGCCGCAACAGCAACAGGCGTTGGTACTGATCGAAATGCACATCGATGGCGGTGTCGGTGTTCAGCGTGACAAGGGTGCCGTCGTTCAGGGTCAGGTCACGGCGCTCGCCGACAGCCGCTCGGTAGTCGGCGGCCCATTGCTGCCAATCGTTGAGCTGCCAACTGCCCCAGCCCAGCGGCGCCAACGCCAACAGACTGGCCAGTTTGCCGAGAACGGCGCGGCGCCCGGGGTGGCTGGGACGGTCTAGGGATCGCATCGCCAGGGTCGGTGGCAAACCTTGCAGCTTGCTCAGCAACAGTTCAGCCCGTGCCCAAGCCTGACGGTGATCTGGGCTGCTGACTCGCCAGCGCTCCCATTCCTGGTGTTCGGCGTCGTCGAGGCTGCCTTCGCTCAGGCGCATCAGCCAGTCGGCTGCTTCGTCGAGAATGGATGGATCGAGGGCCGGGCGCTCGTGAAGGTTCATTCAATCCACCAACGTCAGGCATTGCAGGAAAGCCTGCTTCATGTAGCGCTTGACCGTGATCTGCGATACTCCGAGTTGCGTGGCGATGTCGTCGTATTTCAGACCATTGATCTGCGACAACAGGAACGCCCGCCTGACCATCGCCGGCAGCGTATCGAGCATGGCATCGATTTCATGCAGGGTTTCGAGCACCAGCAGGCGCCGCTCCGGTGACGGCGCTTCAGGCTCGGGCAATGTTGCCAGGGCTTGGAGGTAGGCACGCTCCAGTGCCTTGCGCTGGAACCAATTGACCAGGATGCCACCGGCGACACAACTGAGGTAGGCCCGTGGCTCTTCGATGCTCGACACTTTCGAGGCGAGAATGCGGATGAAGGTGTCATGCGCCAGGTCGGCGGCGTCCAGCGCGTTGCCCAGTTTTCGGTAAAGCCTGGCGTACAACCAGCCATGGTGTCCGCTGTAAAGGTCTGCGAATGTGCGCAGGTGACAATCGTTGGTTGCTGACCCGGAGTCGCTCATGGCTGTCTGTATTTGTGTGATAGTGAGAATTATTCCCAATAGTAGTGGAGGCGCTTGGCGCCACGCAAGATCGATCTCGGTGCAACGGGAAATCGGGATGAGGTCAGGTTCTTTCGAATGTCATTCGCTTGCGCAGTCCGGCACCCCGACCGGCTTGCCGCGCAGCAGGACCATCGGCACCAGCGCCAGGCCATAGGCGAGGGTGACGTAGAGGTAGGTGTACTGCAGGCCATAGACCTGGCTGAGCAGGGCGCCGAGGGAAATGCCGATGATGGACGCCGTTTGCGACACGCCTTGTGCCAGCCCCAGCACCTGACCTTGGCGGGTGTTGTCGGTGCTTTTGGAAATGAGTGCGGTCAGTACCGGGGTGGTTGCTCCCAATAGCACGCCCCAGAGCAAATAGACCAGGGCAAAAGCCAGCGGCTGGCGTGTCAGGCCTGCGAGGGCCGTCAGGGTCATGCAACCGATGACAATGAAGGTCATGGCGCCCAGGGTTTGCGTGGGATTGCGCGGTTCGAAATAGCGTGACCAGGCGGTGGCACAAAGGATGAACCCCAAGGCCAGCAAGCCGTAGCAGAGCCCAACCATGGCGTTGCTCGCGGCAAAGGTCGAACCCACGTAGAGCGAAAACGACGTCTGCGGCAGCATTCGAGCCAGCAGCAACAGCCCCATGATGCCCAACAGTAACACGATGGCCGGATTGTACGGCGTACCCGGTGATAACCTGGGTGTTGCATCGCCGGGGGCTTTTCTAGCAGCGGGTGGGACGTTGGGCAGGCTCAGTACTGCTGCCAGCGTGCACAAGGCACAGAGTCCTGCGGCAACAAGGTTGATCCAGAAGAACGTGGCGTAATCCAGGATTAGCCCGCCCACCACGGCCCCCAACAGCGAGCCGACATTGGTGGAAATCTGCAGGACGGCAAACAACCTGGCTCGGCGCACTGGCACCTCGATGCTCACGCCGTAGGCCTGGGCCGGAGCGATATACCCGGCACATGCACCTTGCAGGAAACGCAGGAACAGGATGACCCAGATGTCACTGCTCAGCGCCAGGCCGAGCTGGGTCAGGGACAACCCGGCAAGCGCGCGGATCATCATCCATTTGTGGCCATAGCGATCACCCAGTCGGCCCCAGAACGCGCTGGTCAGGATAATGCCCAGCATCGGGCCGACATACACTGCTGTACTGGCGAAGCTGAACAGGGTGCTGTTGTCGGTCAATGCACGCAGGTGGACTGGCCAGAACGGTCCGCTCATTTCCATCGCCCCCATGGAAACCAGCTGAAGCGTGAACAACAGGCAGATCAGCAGGCGAACGCTCGAACCCTGGGGGATACCGGCACGGGGCATGGACAGACTCGACAGAGACGACTTTAAGGCTGTGTCTTATCCGACAGTGCGTCGATTCGAGCAAGCAGAAATTACGCAAGCATCACCTGGGGCGTCCGGCCCCGCACCGTCATTCCGGTCGAAGCACCGCCCGCCGTCCGGCTGATTTTTTTTTTGAAATCAAGGGGTTGCCAGCCCCGGCAAATGAGTACATAATTGCGCCCATCGAATGCATTGAGACATAAAAAACTTCAATGTTTTCAAAGGGTTAGCGTTCCTTGTGAATGTTTATCCCCTGAATCAGGTTTGTAAGCGTTGGATGGTGTTTCATGCCATCGAGCGTCCTGAGGCCGAATAGCAAAATGGTTATGCAGTGGATTGCAAATCCACCTACGCCGGTTCGATTCCGACTTCGGCCTCCACTTTTGAAAAGCTCTGTAGATCCATGATCTACAGAGCTTTTTCATTTACGGAGCGAGGAAAAGCCTTGTCTGTAAACGGACATGAGCAACCTTGCTTCACCGGAGAGGGATGTATATATTCCTCCCCTTGCTGCATCAGCCTTGCTTCCGCAGGTCCAGACCTGCCGGCGCTCACAACGGCTGCACCGCGCTACCGCCCGAATGGCGAAACTGGTAGACGCATGGGACTTAAAATCCCCCGCTCGTAAGGGCGTGCCGGTTCGATTCCGGCTTCGGGCACCATCTAAAATCAAGGGTTTGCGGGCGAAAGCTAATGCAAACCCTTGTTCGTTTCCGCTCCGCAATTTTAGAGTGGGTCCACAATTCGCTGGGTAGGCAGTATCGGGATTGTTTCGAGTTGTTGGGCGCATAAGGACATGGTCATGCGAGTTGTCACTGTCGTACCTTTTTTTGCTGTAGCACTTGCTGGTTTGAAACTGACGCCTGCTACGCCTCCACCGGTGCTTTGCAAAAACTAGCTAGCCAGGGAAGCGCGGCAGTTCCCGCCAACGTCACAGCCGTCGCCGAAACGCCTCAAGAATTTCCCGCGTGCCTTTTTTCATCTGCAATTGCGCGATGGCATCCAGCGGATGCCACAGGCAATCGCTGATTTCGTTCCGTGGGCTGGCTGCCTTGCCGTCGAGGACGGAAACCTCGAAAACGTGGTGTTCGGTTTCGCCTTCGTTAATCCGCATCAGGTAGAGCAGGCTTTCGGCGCTGAGTCCGGTTTCTTCCGCCAATTCCCTGATGGCCGCGTCGCCATGGGTTTCGCCGCGTTCGACGGTGCCGCCCGGCAGCGCCCAACGGCTCTTGGGTTTGCGTACCAGCAAGATCTGGCGGTCTTGCTCACAAATGACCGTCGCGCGGATTTTCATAGGTGTGTTCAATCATTGACTGTCATAAAAGTGAAATATAACTGAAATATTCGGTTACGGCTTATTAAACTAAAATTCCAATGAGGCCCTGTCATTACGACCATGGGCATGGATGAATGTCTTAACTGGTTTCACTCGCTGCCCGATACCCGGCTATCGACCGATCATCGCCAAAAATGAATCAGCGTCGAAAAAAGGCATCCATGTTGGGTGAACGGCTGGCCCCGGCATGGGGAAGAGAGGAGAGATGACTACCGTTGAAGACTTCAAGATCAAATCCCACGAGTTGTTGGTAGAGCTCGACACGGCGACATCGGAAATGATGACGCTCATCTGTGCCCATCAAATGGCCGGGCTTGCCTGGGAGGAAGCCGTCCGGCGTCAGCACGAAGCCTATGAACGGTGGGTTGAATATCTGAACGAGCGTCAGTAGTCGCCGGCCAGGCGTTGCGGGCGCCGGCAAACTCTTTGAACGGACCTGCCCCTTAAAAGAGGACTGTCGAAATGCGGCGAGTCAGCGGAATTTAGGCAACGGCGGCTCCACCGGCTTGAGCGACGTTAATGCACTTTGGATCGACGGGGCGTCCTTATCGATATCATTGAGCCGGTCGCGGATACGCACGGCGGTGGGGTGTCCGCCTTGATGGTCGACCCAGTCGGCGATTTCCTTGCAGGCCGCCGCCAGTCGTGACTGACGGGATTCCAGTAAAGTGAGCAGGGTGGTGATGGACTCTTTTTCCGACATGTCACACCTCCATTCAGGGTTGATGGGGCAGCACAAAGCCCACCCGAAGGCGAGTTGTACTGTCATTAAGCGTAGCTGAGTTATTTCAGGTCTGTCGAAGAATCCGGCGCCCGACTGGACAGTCGGCGCGCCGAATGAGCGCTTTTATGTGTCAGCCAGACTCCTTGATCCAGGCCGGCGCGGTACTCGCTCGCCAGCGCACGTCAGTAATGCCGTATTTTTCCGCAAGGGGTTTTGAAACCCGCTTGACCTTTTCCCTGCCGAACTTGGGTATGCGCCCGACACCTGCGTCGCAACTGGCCCAATGCCAAGCTTCGGAGTTGTTCATCACTTCGGCGCGAATGATGAAAGACTTCGGCTCGCCATGGAGCGTGTAGTCGATGATGTAAAGCGATGGCCCGCCCATAAATCCTCCCTAATTAGTCCTATACGGATGGATACGGAGGCGTGCGGAAAATTCCATTGAATTTCCAGGCGGTAGACATCCGCTCGGATAACCGCTGGACAGGGCGGCAGCGAAAGCGCTCTGGCGCGCAATGCTCGCGGCTCGGAACCAAACCCGGGTAACCTTCTCCAAGATGAGCTTTTCCACCCGAGGCCAGGGAAAAAGGCCAGGCAGTACGGCATTCACATTAGGGCAAAACATGAAAAACATCGCCAGGGCGCTGGCCATCGCGGTCTTCGCCATCGGTCTGTCGGGCTGCATTGGCCCACCCATCGAACTGACGCCGCAGACCCGGCAACATTTGCTGGAACAGCCCCCCATCCGGTTCTTGTTGACCTTCGATGACGGCCCCAGTGCATCGTCCTTCTGGAACCCGAGCCAGCAGGTGCTTGATTCCTTGGCGCACAATCCCATACAGCCCGGCATCAAGGCAGTGTTCTTTGTACAGACCCGCGCGCCGCGCGCCGGAAACAGTGACATCGGACGTTCGGTCATGCATCGCGAGCAGCGCGAGGGTCATGTGATGGGTTTCCATACGGCCACCCATTGGCACACGAACCATCGATCCCTGAGCCCCGACGACCTGGAGCGATCACTGGTCGATGGCAGCGCGGACATCGCCGCCATCAGCGGCACCGCCCCCACGCTGGTCAGGCCGCCATTCTGGAGCTACGACAAGCGCACCTTCGCCGCCTACCAGCGTCATGGCATGCATGTGCTGCTGACTGATTTGAGCGCCAACGACGGTAAAGTCTGGGGCATCACCGCCAGCCCGCGCCGACGGAGCAACCTGATACGCCAACTCTCGGAAGTGCGCGAGCGCATCGCGGCGGGCGAGCTACCTGCGGTCGATGGCGTGATTCCGGTGGTGGTGACGTTCCATGACCTCAACCGCTACACCGCCCGACATTCCCTCGAGTACTTGCAGATCCTGCTCGATGCCGCCCAGGTCACTGGGGTGAGGGTCGACGCCAAACCGTTCTATGACGACCGTCAGGCGTTGGAGCGCGCGGCCATGGCGCGCACCGTCCAGAGCGCCGGCCAGCCGGTACGCTTGCCCGGCCTGTGGAACTGGATCTGGGATTCGGACGCCCATTGACGCTTGAGGTCGGCTGCCAGGCAGCCGGCCTGTTCGCTTCTCATGCCAGTTCCAGTGGAATCTCCAGGGTGAACACGGCACCCTGGCCTGGCCCGTCGCTGTGGACGTACAGGCGACCGTTCATTTCGACCGCCGCGAGGGCGCAACTGTGCAGGCCGAATCCATGACCGTCCTTGCGGGTGGTGAAGCCGTGATTGAATATTCGCGCCAGGTTCTCGGGCTTGATCCCTTCGCCTCGGTCCTTGACGCTCAGGCGTAGCGTCGTTTGATCGAGCATCTGGATCCCTAGCGTGATCTCGCGCGGATGGTCGCTGATGTGCGACATGGCGAATTTGGCGTTGCTGATGAGGTTGATCAGAATCAGCAGCAACCGGTGTTTGTCCCCCAGGATGGCAGGGACTTCCTGGTAGTCCTTGATGACGGTGACGTGGTGTCGGCTCAGTGCGCCGGAGTTCATGCGCAACGCATCTTCGAACAGATCGCTGACCCTGAGCGGCTCGATCAGCCTGGCTGCTCCGGCATAGGTTTGTTGAGTCGTGACGATTTCCTTGATGTGATCGATGCTTTTGGTCAGTTGCGCGAGCTCGTCGATGAGCACCGCTTGTTCGGCGGCGATAGAGTCGACCAGTTCATTGAAGTAGCGGGGCAGCAACTTGCCTTTTTCATCCGTGGTGATGAACTGGCCGAGATCGTCGGCATGTTCATTCATCATTTGCACCGCTTTGCCCAACCCGGCTGTCTTGCTGTGCTTCAGCTTGCGGGTGACCAGCTCGGCGGAAATGTTGACGCTGTTGAGCACGTTGCCCACGTTGTGCAATACGTTGGTGGCGATCTCGGCCATGCCCGCCATGCGCGCGGCGTCCACCAGCTCACGCTCGGCCTCCATCAGCTCACGGGTGCGTTCTTGCACGCGCTCTTCGAGTCGCTCGTTGGACGATTGCAGCGCATGGTTGATCTGATTGATGACGGCAGCGCTGCGAACCAACCGCACAGCCAGGTAGATCATCAGGATCGCCATGATGCTGGCACACAGGGCCAGGTAGATATGGTATTGCCGATCCGTCGCGGCAGTCCGGCGTTGGGTCTCGTTCAGCAGCTCATTGATATTGTCCAGTTCCTGGGCCACCGGAATGACGCTGATGCGGTCAAGCAGATCATTGACGATGGGTTGTTCGCGCAGAATGGCTTGCACGTGATCGGTCAGCGCAAGGAACGCCGGCTGATCGTTCGCCGGCAGTTGCGCGATGTACCGGGCCATTTCCTTGAGCTGGTCCTGCACTTCGTTGGCTTTGTCCGAGCTGACGTAGAGGGCGTATTCGAGCGTTGTCAGGGTCAGTTCCAGCACGTTGGAGGCTGCCGTCAGGCGCTGGCTGGCACTTTCGATTTTCATGCCCTTGAGACGTATCTGAAGCTCGTCTTCGATAATCGGCAGCGCATCCAGGGAGGTGCGCAGCGCCGTATTGTGTTGTTGGAACTGATCCACCAACACCGTCTTGTTCTTGGTGGCATCGACATAGCCCTGGCGCCGGGAAGCCCAGAGTGCGGCCAGGGGGCCGGTGCTGTTGAGGCGTTCCAGCTGCTCCCACCGACTGTTCGCTTCCGGCGGTGGCGCCAGCGACAGGTTATTGTTGACGCCGATTTTCTTCCTGAGGATCTTGACGCTCCAGTTCGCATCGGACTGCTTGAGCTGGCGAATGAAGTCACGGGATTCGAAATAGGTGGTTGAGTCGTAGGTATAGGACTTGATCAAGAAGAAGATCAGCGCTGAAAAAACAACCAGTGCGATCGCCAGCAGAGCGGGCCATTTGTATTTTTTGATGAGTCTGGTCACGCTGTTCTCCTGTCCGGGGACGTTGTCGAAGGAGTCGGTGAGTTCCCGGGCGGGGGGCGATGGTCAGGGCGTAGAACGATGGCAGGGGCCAATAATAAGAAGGGTGTGTGTCGCGTCGTTTCGTTCATGCATGGGGACACGTTGAGCTTCCTGCTAACGATGAACTTTGCAAATCTGGGATGACGTGAGTGTAGCGCCAACGAAACGAACGGTGTTACCGGGCGTTTACGGGGCCGGTAATGGTGGACTTGATGGCGGTGGAGATATCGTTGACCAGTTGGACCCGATTCTGCACGGCGGCACCGAAACCGGTCTTGCCGAACGCCAGGCACAAAAAAGCCCTGAATAATCAGGGCTTTTCGTATGAAGATGGCGGAGGCGATGGGATTCGAACTCATGGACCTGTTACAGTCGACGGTTTTCAAGACCGTTGCCTTAAACCACTCGGCCACACCTCCGTATTGCGTTGCGGGCGCCATAATACCCGAATGAAACACACTGTCAAACTCTCCACGTAGCTTGTTACAGAGCGTCTGTTATTATCCTTGCCACTGAATGTTTCAAACACGATGGAGGTCGCCATGCGCGAACAGGAATACGCAGTCAACAACCGCGTGCAGGCCGAGCAGCTAGAGGTTAGCCGCGTCCTGCGCAACACTTATGGCTTGCTGGCACTCACCCTCGCTTTCAGCGGTGTGATGGCCTACGTAGCACAACAGATGCGTGTGGGTTACCCCAACATCTTCGTGGTGCTGATCGGTTTCTACGGTCTGTTCTTCCTGACCAACAAGCTCCGTGATTCGGCCTGGGGCCTGGTTTCCGCGTTTGCCCTGACCGGTTTCATGGGTTTCCTGCTCGGCCCGATCCTCAACCGCTACCTGCAAATGCAAGGCGGTGCGGAGGTCGTCAGCTCGGCCTTCGCCATGACGGCGTTGGTGTTTGGTGGCCTGTCGGCCTACGTGCTGATTTCCCGTAAGGACATGAGCTTCCTGAGCGGTTTCATTACCGCTGGTTTCTTCGTGTTGCTTGGGGCCGTGGTGGCCAGCTTCTTCTTCCAGATAAGCGGCCTGCAACTGGCGATCAGCGCCGGCTTCGTACTGTTTTCGTCGGTCTGCATCCTTTTCCAGACCAGCGCCATCATCCATGGCGGCGAACGCAACTACATCATGGCGACCATCAGCCTGTATGTATCGATCTACAACCTGTTCGTCAGCTTGCTTCAGCTGTTCGGCCTGATGGGCAGTGACGACTGATTGCATTCGTGAGCAGTGAAGAGCGCGCTTCGGCGTAATGCTGTTCATCTGAGAAAAAACGGCGCCTTTCCAGCGATGGAAGGCGCCGTTTTTTTTGGCTTGGTTTCGACCTATGCCATCGGCGGCAGTCGGCGTTTGACCGGGGTTTTCTTGACGATGGCCGTGTTGGTCTCGGCAAGCACATTGAGCCTGTCCAGCAGGGTGTCCAGCTGTTCCATCGAGCGTACATGCAGCCGGGCGATGAAGCAGTCCTCGCCGGTGACCTTGTCGCATTCGGTAAATTCGGCAATGGCCTGGATCTGGCGTTCCACCTCCTGCAGTTGCCCTGGCAATGGGCGAATGCGCACGATGGCCTGGAGCTGGTAACCAAAACTTTTCGGGTCGACCTCGACGGTATAGCCCCTGAGCACGCCGCGTTCTTCGAGTCGGCGAAGGCGTTCGGCGACGCTGGGGGATGACAAGCCGCTCAAGTTCGCCAAGGCCTTGAGCGAGCGTCGGGAATCTTCCATCAGGGCGCTGATGAGGATCTGGTCGATATCGTCGGTCATTTTCACTCCGTTAGGCGAATGCTGAAAGTTGCCTTGATAAAAAAGGTGGAAAGCCAGTTTAGCCTTTTTCGAACCATGGAGAAGGGCCACGGCGATTGCGCATACTGTGCTCACTTGCTAGAGGAGCCTGACGATGGACAAGACTTTACGCCGCGGTTCGCTGGAAATGACGGCCGCCATGCTGATCTCCGGAACCATAGGTTGGTTCGTGCTGGTGTCCGGCCAACCGGTGCTGGATGTGGTGTTCTGGCGGTGCGTGTTTGGCGCCGCGACGTTGCTGCTGATCTGCGCGGGCTTCGGATTCTTGCGTCCGGGCATCCTGACGCGCACCACCTTTATGCTGGCGGTGCTCAGTGGTGTCGCGATCGTCGGCAACTGGGTGTTGCTGTTCGCCTCTTATTCCCGCGCTTCGATTGCCATCGGTACGGCGGTGTACAACGTCCAGCCGTTCATGTTGGTGGGGTTGGCAGCGTTGTTCCTGGGCGAACGGATCACCGGGCAAAAGCTGTTCTGGCTGGCAATTTCATTCCTCGGGATGTTGGCAATCGTCAGCGCCCACGGCGAGCAAGCGCAGGGTGGCGGAGACTATCTGGCGGGCATTGCCCTGGCGCTCGGCGCGGCGCTGCTCTACGCCATCGCGGCATTGATCATCAAGCGCCTGACGGGTACGCCGCCGCACCTGATCGCATTGATCCAGGTGAGCACCGGGGTGTTGCTGCTGGCTCCGTGGGCGAACTTTTCGGCGTTGCCCCAGCAGGCGAGCGCCTGGGCCAGCCTGGTGACACTTGGCATGGTGCACACGGGTGTGATGTACGTGTTGCTGTACAGCGCGATCCAACGATTGCCGACGGCATTGACCGGCGCGCTGTCGTTCATCTATCCCATCGCAGCGATCTTCGTCGACTGGTTCGCTTTCGGCCATCGCCTCGAACCGTTGCAATGGCTGGGCGTGGCGGCGATCCTGGTGGCCGCCGCCGGTATGCAGCAAGGCTGGAACCTCAAGTGGCGGCGCTCCAGCCCTGTGGTGACGGATCAGAAGATGTAGTCGGTCGTGAGGAAGTTCGAGTCCCGGTCGCGAATGATGTCGCTGATCAGCGCCTTGTTGTTTTCCTGGAATTTAGTCGCCACCAGGGTACGGATCGAAAACGTGCGCAAGGCATCGTGCACGGACAACGTCCCTTCGGCGGAGTTTTTCCGGCCGTTGAAGGGGAAGGTGTCCGGGCCTCGCTGGCATTGGGCATTGAGGTTGATACGCCCGACCTGATTGGCGAAAGTGTCGACCAACCGGCCCACCTGTGCCGGGTCGGTGCCGAAAATGCTCAACTGCTGGCCGAAATCGGATTCGAGCACGTAGTCGATCACGCTCTCGAGGTCGCGGTACGGCACGATGGGCACGACCGGGCCGAATTGTTCTTCGTGATAGACCCGCATTGAGGGGGTTACCGGGTAGAGCACGGCCGGGTAGAAGAACGAACTCCGGGATTCGCCGCCGTGGGGGTTGGTGATCCCTGCGCCCTTGGCCACCGCATCGGCCACCAGTGAATGCAGGTAATCGACCTTGCCCGCCTCGGGCAGCGGCGTGAGTGCCACGCCATCTTCCCAGGGCATGCCGGGTTTGAGGGCGGCGAGCTTGGCATTGAACTTCTCGATGAACTGCGGTGCCACGTCCTCGTGGACAAACAAGATCTTCAGTGCCGTGCAGCGCTGGCCGTTGAATGACAGCGAACCGGTCAACGCTTCGCTGACGGCGTTGTCCAGGTCCACGTCCGGCAGCACCAGGCCGGGATTCTTTGCATCCAACCCCAGCGCCGCCCGCAGGCGATGGGGGCGTGGGTGCAGTTTTTTCAGGTCGCTGGCCGCCTTGTTGGTGCCAATGAAGGCGAAGATGTCAATTTTGCCGCTGGCCATCAGTGCGCTGACGGTTTCCCGTCCGCTGCCGTAAATCACGTTGATCACGCCTGCCGGGAAACTGTCACGGAAGGCTTCCAGCAATGGCCGCACCAGCAGCACCCCAAGCTTTGCCGGCTTGAACACCACGGTATTGCCCATGATCAAGGCGGGAATCAAAGTGGTGAAGGTTTCGTTCAGCGGATAGTTGTAGGGGCCCATGCACAAGGCCACGCCCAAGGGCACGCGCCGGATCTGCCCGAGGGTGTCCTGTTCCAGCTCAAAGCGGCTGGAGCGTCGGTCCAGCTCCTTGAGGGCGTTGATGGTGTCGACGATGTAGTCGCAGGTGCGGTCGAATTCCTTCTGGGAATCCTTGAGGTTCTTGCCGATTTCCCACATCAGCAACTTGACCACCGCTTCGCGTTGTTCCCGCATGCGCGCCAGGAACGTTTCCACATGACCGATGCGTTCGGCAACGCGCATCGTCGGCCACTGGCCTTGGCCACGGTCGTAGGCGCGGACGGCTGCGTCAAGGGCTGTGAGCGCGGTCTCGGCGTCCAGCAGCGGTGTGCTGCCGAGGATGACTTGCTCATCGCCATGCTCGCCGGCCAGGTACACCGGGCTGCGCACCACGGCCAGCGGTCCGTGCCAGGATTCCAGGACCCCGTCGACGAGGTATTCGCGCTGTTCGACCGGCCCATCGAGACGGTAGGCGTCCGGGATGTCGGCGGCGCTGGGGAACAGCGTGGCGAGGAGGGGGGCTGTGGTCATGTCGTTACTCCATCAATGAAATGAGCCATGGGCTGAGGGGCACGGATCGATCGTCCCAAGGGTTATACCCCCAAAAGGCGTCTTGCTGTCTACTCAAGATGTCCGTGTGGCTCAAGCAGACAGCCCATTGCCCGGGCGACGCTTACCAGCGCATCCGTACCCCCATGCTGGTAATGAGACCGTTCAGGTCATTGTCGTCGACGTCGCTGCTGTAGTCGGCGCTGACGTACAGGCTGACCACCGGAGTAACGCGGGCCACCAGGCCGAGGCCGAGTTCAACGGTCGACGACTTGCGGCTGCTGCTGATCTTGTCGACCTGGCCCAGGGCCAGGGTCTCGCCACTTTGCACGGTGTGCCACAGGTTCGTGCGCACATAGGGTTCGACGCCCAGGCCGTTGATGTTGTACGCGCCTTTGAGCCGTGCGCCGACGCGTCCGCTCCAGGTGCTCAATTCATTGGCGGAGCGATTCTCGGTATTGGTCGCGTCGAGGGTGATGCGCTGGTTGATCAGTTGGGCCTGGGGTTCGATCACCCAGTTGTCGCTGACGCCGATGGGAAAACCGCCTTCGACCGACAGCGTCACTGCATCGCCTTCCAGGGGCTGGCGCTCTCCTTGCGGGTTGCGGCTGTAGCCGTTGACCCGGCCGCCGCTGGCGTTCAGGTCGACATGCCAACCGGCCGGGCCGGTCAGGCTCCAATAGGCGCCCAGGTTGTTACCTTGCAGGTTCAGGGCGTCCTTGTCCGACCGGCCCAGGGCGGGCGTTACCAGCATGCCATCGGCGGTGCCGATGATCTGGTTCTGTCCGCTGATCAGGCCCATGCGCTGGGTGTGGCCACTGTCGTTCTGCAGCACCAACAGGGCCGGGCTTTTGCTTGAGGTGGGGAGCGGCTCGGTGAGTACGGTGTTCGGTTTGCCGGGTTGTGTCCCGCCAAACCAGGGCTGCATCGGATCCTCGACAGGCCAGGCCTGAGCCTGCATCGAGGAGCACAACAACAAGGTGGTCGACGCTGTATGAAGGGTGGTGGTGAAGGTGTGTGGACGGAGGGGAGCGTTCATGGGGGTCTGCCTTGCAATCGCATCTGTATCTCGCTTAGGGCGTCCTCTCCTACCCCGAATGAGGGGCGACCGAATGGATTGAGGCAAACCTCGGGCGGCCCGTTTTGGCGGGTTCCAGAGGCCTGCCCCTGACTGTATTTCCGGGGGTAGTACGGTGTAGTCAAGAAGACCGGGGGTGGCGCGTCAAGAAAATGCCCGATGAGTGGAGTGTTGTTTTATTGCGATATAACTGACTGATTATTGGCGATTATGTTGACGTCAAATGTTTGTTGAAGACTACCAACTGATCCTTAGACCGAGATTTCCCGCCACGCTGCGTTGCTGTGTGCTGTCGAGGTTGTTGCTGTAGTCGGCACCGGCGTACACGCTGACGGTGGGCGCCAGGCTGACGATGACGCCGACGCCCAGGTCAGCGGTCGAAGCGCGCTGTTGCGTCTCGACCCGTTCGGTGTCGTCGAAGGTCACTGCGTCAGTGCCGGAAAAGGTGTGCCAGAGGTTGGCGCGCAGATACGGCTCCACAGGTGTACCGCTGACCTGGTAACGCCCCTTGAGGCGTGCACCGAGACGTCCGGTCCAGGCGCCGTCGGAATCGAACTCGACCTTGGAGACGCCGTCGTTCTGAGTGTCCAGGGAAATCTTCTGGTGGATGATCTGGACCTGGGGTTCAAGCACCCAATCAGCGGCGACGGCGAACGGATAACCGGCCTCCGCCGACAGCGTCAGGGCATGTCCGCGATTGTCGATCTTGAGTCCACGCTCAGAGCGGTTGTCGCCATCCAGGCGCGTCCCCATCACCACCGCATCGAGGTAGCCTCCGGTGGGATCGATCAGCGTCCAGTACAGGCCATAGCTGTCGCCGTCGAGCCCAACCTTGCCGGCGCGGCGACCTTGGAAGCCCAGGTTGAAACCGTCGACGTGACCGTTCAGCTCGGTATGCCC
Organism: Pseudomonas sp. FG6; assembly: GCF_057809015.1. Lineage (NCBI taxonomy): Bacteria > Pseudomonadati > Pseudomonadota > Gammaproteobacteria > Pseudomonadales > Pseudomonadaceae > Pseudomonas > Pseudomonas sp. FG6. The sequence continues at coordinate 2,904 of NZ_JBMDJD010000021.1, read as the reverse complement.
GACGAAAAATCCGACGCGCTGGGTCTGGCCGCCGGACAGCAGCGAGCCGTACAGATCGTTACCGACCTGGAAACCCTTGATGGACCCGTCGAACCGGGGGCTGACAGTGCCGGCCCAGGCCTGGTCCAGATCCTTGCCATAGGCTCGGCCCCAGCCCGCGCCGAACGCGCCGGTTTCACTGAGCAGGCGCTGGTCACCCTGACGGTCATGGAACGTACCCAGGGCCATCAGCGTCAGTTGCGCAGCCACCGGCGGCAAGACCGACCAAGTGGGCACTTCCGGGCGATACAGCACGATAGGCGCAGCGCCGGGTACTGCCACCGGCAGGGGAGGCAACGTCGGGCTGGGCGCCGCGACTGGCCCCGCGACGACCGTGGAGCGCAGGTACCAATTGTTTTCGTTGCCGGTGACGCCGCCCTTGAACAGGCGGTAGTCAAACGCACCGGCTGAAACGGATTGCGCCAGGGAAAAAGCCCCGCTGTCACTGACGGCGCCGCCCTGGGCCTCGACCAGTTGAATGCCGTCGCGGGTGGTCAACGCGCCTGCGCCGCCCTGGTTGGTGACCACGATGGCGGTGGTGCCGGTGAGCGTCCCGCCATTGACCACCAGCTTGTCGCTGGGCGCGTCGTCTGCACCGAGCGCGGTTTGCAGGCGCAGTTGGCCGTTGTTACCGACGTAGTTGCCCTGAACCGTGAGGGTGTCGTTGGTGCGACTGTTACCCGTGGCGAGGTCAATAGCCCCGGCGTTGTTGAGCGTCACCCGTTGGCCGGCGGTGAACGCGGCGACGCTGCCCTGGCTTGACGTCAACACGCTGCTGGCGTCGATGTTGAGCACGCCCGTGGCGGACGTGCTGTCGCCCAGCACCAGCGCGTCCGCCAGATCCAGGCGCGAGCCTTGGGTGAGGTTGACGGTTTCCCAGTTGATGTAGCGGGCTCCGGTGTCGGAGGTGGTGCCGGCGAACGTCAGGACGTCCTGGCCCAAGCCCCCGTCCAGGCTGGGGTTGGAGCCGAGCTGGGTCGGCGTGAGATTGCTAAGCAGCGCGGTATCGCTGCCGTCGCCCATCAGGATCGCCGAATGGATCAGGCCGCCGCTCCACTCGAATCGGTCATCGCCCAGGCTGGCCCGGACTTCGCCGATGATTTCACCGCCGCTCACGCTGATGCGGTCGTTACCATCGCTGACACTGACGTTGCCACCGATGCGTCCTCCCGACAGGATGATGGTGTCCTGGCCGAACCCGGTCACCAGGTTGCCGATGATTTGCCCGCCCGACATGTCGAAGACGTTGTCATCGAGTTTCATGTTGACCCGGCCAATGGTGCCACCGGTCATTTTCGCGATGTCGCCGTCTTCGAACGCATCGACGATGGTGCCGCCGGTCATCAGGAAGGAATCGATGCCATCACCCTGGGACAGGGAAAGGATCCTGCCGCCATTCATGACGAAGGCGTCGGCCGCGGAGCCTTGCTCTACGTCACCGTCGATCACGCCGTTGGCGTTGATTTCGATGCGATCGACCCCGGCACCGAAACTGACATTGCCGCTGATGGTGCCGCTGCCGTTGACGGGCAGCGTCAGGCTGTTGTTGCCCGAAAGGTCCGTGAGTCCCGGGCTGGTGCCGCTGTCGCAGACATAGACGTCATCGCCTGCCGTGGGAGTCAGCGAGCAGGCCGCCATGGCACCTGGTGCCGGTAGCAGCAGCGGTGCCGATAGCCATAGGGCGTTGAACAGCCGAGTGTACCCATGATCGCGCAAGCTCATGTGCTATCCCTCTGCATCGGCATCCCTGGCATGCCTGTTCCAGCATCGGTTGCACTACAAAAGGCACACAGGACCTGGCAACGCTCGCTGTATGGAATGGCACCCTAGCAATGAATAAAGGGCCTCGCTACTGTCAGAACTTACAGGTCGCTGCGCAAGTAGCGAGGGCGCAGGCGGGGTCTAGAGATGCACTTCCACCGCAAGAGGCAGGTGATCGCTCAGATGGGTCCAGGGTTTGTTACCCAGGATATGCGGGGCATGGCTGGTGGCGTTGCGCAGGTAGATGCGGTCCAGGCGCAGCAGGGGAAAGCGGGCCGGGTATGTCCTGGCCGGTCGGCCGAGATGATGCTCGAAGACTTCGTGCAGGTACTGGCGACGGGCAAGGGTGGCGTTGCCGCGTAGCTGCCAGTCATTGAAGTCGCCAGCGATGATCACTGGAGCGTCTTCGGGAAGCGAGTCGAGCAGTTGGCAAAGCAGCTTGAGCTGCAATTGGCGATGGCTTTCCAACAGGCTCAGGTGCACGCAGATGCCATGGACTTCGGCGTGGCCCGGCACATCGAGAACGCAATGCAGCAGCCCGCGCCGCTCGGGGCCCGTGATGGAAACATCGAGATTGCGAAACTGGCGGATCGGGTATTTGGACAGGAGCGCGTTGCCATGGTGGCCGTCGGGGTAGACCGCGTTGCGTCCGTAGGCGAAGTCACTCCACATGCTGTCGGCGAGGAATTCGTATTGGGAGGTCTGGGGCCAGTTGTCGTAGCGCGAGGCGTGGCGATCATGCTCACCCAGCACCTCCTGCAGGAACACCAGGTCAGCCCCGGTGCTGCGCACCGCTTCGCGCAATTCGGGGAGGATGAAGCGGCGGTTTAGGGCAGTGAAGCCCTTGTGGGTGTTGACCGTCAGAACCCGCAACCGATGGACCGTCGCCGGTGGGTCCAATGGCACTGATTCGACAGCCCGCCAGTCGGGATCGCGAGTCACGTTCACTCCTGAATCAGACATACCTGTTCATGCGACTGACCCGAGTCAGCGGCAGTTCCAGATATTTTAGTTTGTCGCCGCTACTCAGATTCCTGTGGGAGCAAAGCTGAACTGGCCTAATGATTTTGGACACTTCAATCGGGCGCTATGATTGCGCCCAAA
>NZ_JBMDJD010000020.1:0-106631 GCF_057809015.1 Pseudomonas sp. FG6 | reverse complement strand
GTTCATTCGGCGTCCTCCGTGGCAACGCCTTGCGTTGCATCCGGGCTAGCATCGCGGCCTAACATTGTTGAAAACATTCCTTGTTACTCCGGCCGGGCGAACATGGGACGAGCAAATTTCCCCATGGTCGGGTTTGCGTTTTTTTGGCGGATTAGCGTGGGAGAGTTTCAGCGGAAAGTTCCATTTTTTGGCGTAGGTTATTTGCCCGTCTGGAGACGTTTCAGACGCGTCCTATAACGAGATTGCGAATTTCTTAGGAGCGGTCCTACGCAAAGGCCGGTTTGTTACCGTTCGGTCGGTCCGCCGTCTTGGGCGAAGTGGCTGTGGGCGGGGGTGGTGTGTCTGGTGCTGCGTATTCGGCAAGGTTTGGGGCCGCTTCGCGGCCCAGCGGGAGCAAGCTCCCTCGCCACGGGGTTGTCGGTGGCCTTAGGTGAACAGCATTGCGCTGTTTAGGCTGGTCTTCTTACAGACGGAAGGTTGAGGGGAGGGAAATCGAGCGGGCATGTTTGCTTTCGGTTAGAGCGGATTCTGCCCCCTCAAATAAAAAACCCGCATCTCGCGATACGGGTTTTTCGTGGCTACACCGTCCGGGCAATCAGCCCGTCAGACCGGCCTGTTGGGCCAGGGTCAGCAATGGCTGCGGGTACACGCCGAGGAAGAAGGCGAGTACCGCGATGGCCAGCAGCATCACGCCGCCTGCTTTCTGCTCCCAGTGCAACTCGGCATCGTGGCGACGCAGGTTGGGTTCCATCAGGTACAGGGTGACCATGACGCGCAGGTAGTAGAACACGCCGATGGCGCTGCCCAGTACCAGGGAACCGACCAGCCACCATTGGTGAGCCTCGACGCCGGTGGCGATGATGTAGAACTTGCCGATGAAGCCGGCGGTCAGCGGGATGCCGGCCAGGGACAGCATCATCACGGTCAGCACGGCGGTCAGGTACGGACGGCGCCAGAACAGGCCGCGGTATTCGTACAGGGCGTCGGCGTCGCGGCCATTGTACGGCGAGGACATCAGGGTGATCACGCCGAAGGCGCCGAGGCTGGTGATCACGTAGGTGACCAGGTACACGCCGATGGCTTCCACGGCCAGGCCCTTGCTGGCGATCAGGGCGATCAGCAGGTAACCGAAGTGGGCGATGGACGAGTAACCCAGCAGACGCTTGAGGTTGCTCTGGGTCAGCGCCAGCAGGTTACCGAACAGGATCGACGCGATGGCGATGACGGTCAGCACGTTGCTCAACACACCGCTGCTGGCCACTGGCGAGATCTGGAACAGACGCACCATGACCGCGAACACAGCCACTTTCGACGCGGTGGCCAGGAACGCCGCCACCGGTGCCGGAGCACCTTCGTAGACGTCCGGGGTCCAGAGGTGGAACGGTACCAGCGACAGCTTGAACGCCAGGCCGATCAGCATCATGGCCAGGCCCAACTGCGCGATCGGGCTAGGCAGGCCGGTGGCCGCCAGGGCCTGGCCGATGCCGACGAAGCTCAGGGTGCCGGCTTCGGCGTAGAGCAGGGCCATGCCGAACAACAGGAACGCCGAGCCGGCGGCCGACAGCACCATGTACTTGATGCCGGCTTCCAGGGAGCGCTTGTTGAAGAAGGCGTAGGCCACCAGGCCGTAGACCGGTACCGACAGCAGTTCCAGGCCGATGAACAGGCTGGCCAGGTGCTGCGCGCTGACCAGGACCAGGCCACCGGCGGCGGCCATCAGGATCAGCAGGTACAGTTCTTCGCGGTTGCCCGGGTAACCCGAGCCGCCATCACCCAGGTAGGCGTGGGCGAGGGTGACGCAGGCGAGGGTGGCGACCAGGATCAGCGCCATGTACAGGCACGCGAAGCTGTCGATCTGCAACAGCGGGGTGACCGCCAATGGCGCGACTTTCAGGGCCGGCAAAATCGACAGCAAGGCCAGGTTCAGCCCCGCCACCGACAGCAGGAAGGTCTGCGAGTGATTGCGCCGCCAGGCGATCGCCAGCATGACCACGATGATCGTGGCGCTGGTGATCAACAGCGGTGCAAGCGCGATAAAGTGTTGAATCGTGAATTCCATAGCGCTCTTACCGGGCCGAAGCGAGTTGAGAGAAGGCAGTGCCGAGCCACTGCTGCACGCCATGCATCGTGGCGGCAGAAGTGTCGAGGAACGGTTGCGGGGACACGCCGAGGTAAACCAGCAGCGCCGCAAGGCCCAGCACCATGATCAGTTCACGACCGTCCATGCCACGCAACACTTCGTCCGACTTGGACGGGCCGAAGTAGGCGCGGTGGATCATGATCAGCGAGTAGACCGAACCGAACACCAGGCCGGAAGTGGCGATGGCGACGATCCACGGCGAACTGGCGAACGTGCCGATCAGGATCAGGAACTCACCGACGAAGTTGCCGGTGCCCGGCAGGCCCAGGGAAGCGGCTGCGAAGAACAGGCTGATGGCCGGCAGGTAAGCGATGCGCGACCACACGCCACCCATCTCACGCATGTCCCGGGTGTGCAGGCGCTCGTACAGCTGGCCGCTGAGGATAAAGAGTGCCGCCGCCGACAGGCCGTGGGCGAGCATCTGTACCACCGCGCCTTGCAGGGCCAGTTGGCTGCCGGAGTAGATCCCGATCAGCACGAAGCCCATGTGCGAAACGCTGGAGAACGCGATCAGGCGCTTGATGTCGGTCTGGGCGAACGCCAGGAACGCACCGTAGAAAATCCCGATCAGGCCCAGGGTCATGGCAATCGGCGCAAACTCGGCCGAGGCATTGGGGAACATCGGCAGGGCGAAGCGCAACAGGCCGTAGGCCGCTGTCTTGAGCAAGATACCGGCCAGGTCCACGGAACCTGCGGTCGGCGCCTGGGCGTGAGCGTCAGGCAACCAGGAGTGGAACGGCACCACCGGCAGCTTCACCGCGAAGGCGATGAAGAAGCCAAGCATCAGGATGTACTCGGTGCCCGCCGACATCTTGGTTTTCAACAGGTCGGCGTAGTTGAAGGTAATCACGCCGGTGTTGTTGAAGTTGACCAGCACCAGGCCAAGGATCGCCACCAACATGATCAGGCCGGAAGCCTGGGTGAAGATGAAGAACTTGGTCGCCGCGTAGATCCGGGTTTTCTTGCCGTCCGAAGAACTGTGACCCCAGAGCGCGATGAGGAAGTACATCGGCACCAGCATCATTTCCCAGAAGAAGAAGAACATGAACAGGTCCAGCGCCAGGAACACGCCGACGACACCGCCCAAGATCCACATCAGGTTCAGGTGGAAGAAGCCGACGTGACGCTGGATCTCTTTCCAGGAGCACAGGACAGAGAGGATACCCAGCAGGCCGGTCAGCAGGATCATCAGCAGCGACAGGCCGTCGAGGGCCAGGTGCACGCTGATGCCGAAACGCGCGATCCAGGCGTGCTTGAATTCAAGCGCCCAGGTCGGATCGGCGCCAGGGGCCGGAGCAAATGAATAGTCGCCGGTCGCCCACAGCCAGAGGCCGAGCGCGAGTTCCAGGGACATGGTCAGCAGCGCAATCCAGCGCGGGAGCGTGGAGCTGGAGCGCTCCGCGATCCAGCACAGCAGGCCGCCGATAAAGGGGATCAGGATTAGCCAGGGCAGAATCATGACGGGCTCGTTTCCTTTCGCAAGTTCGCAAGGTTCATATCAGACCGCTACCAGCACGATGGCGCCGATAACCAGCACGGCGCCAGCCGCCATGGAAGCCGCATACCAACGCAGTTGACCGGTCTCGGTACGGCTCAGGGCAGTGTGGCCGCCCTTGGCCATGCGCGGGATCAGGCCAATGGTCTGGTCGAGCGGGTCTTTGCGCAGAATGTGGCTGATCGCAAGGTATGGCTTGACGAACAGTTTGTCGTAGATCCAGTCGAAGCCCCAGGCGGCGAACCACCAGGCCGAAAGGACACGGCCGAGGCCGCTGTTGGCGATCGCCGTGACGAAACGGCGCTTGCCCAGGAACAGCAGGGCGGCCAGCAGGATGCCCGACAAGGCAATGGCGCCCGAGGCGATTTCCAGGCTGTGCTTGGCTTCGCCGCCGGCATGGCCGACGCTTTCCGGCAGCACACCGTGCAGCGGCGGAACGATCATGGCGCCGACGAACGTCGACAGCACGATCAGTACCGACAGCGGCAGCCAGTGGGCAATGCCATGGCCGGCGTGGGCTTCGGTCTTGGCTTCACCGTGGAACGCGATGAAGATCAGGCGGAAGGTGTACAGCGAGGTCATGAACGCACCCACCAGGCCGGCATAGAGCAGGCCCTGGTTACCGCTGGCGAACGCTTCCCAGAGGATCTCGTCCTTGGAGTAGAAACCGGCGGTGACCAGTGGCAGGGCCGCGAGGGCCGCGCCGCCGACGATGAAGCTGGCGTAGGCCAACGGCAGTTTCTTCCACAGGCCGCCCATCTTGAAGATGTTCTGCTCGTGGTGGCAGGCAACGATCACCGCACCGGAGGCAAGGAACAGCAGGGCCTTGAAGAAGGCGTGGGTCATCAGGTGGAAGATCGCGCCTTCCCAGGCACCCACGCCCAGGGCCAGGAACATGTAGCCGATCTGGCTCATGGTCGAGTACGCGAGGATACGCTTGATGTCGGTCTGTACCAGTGCCGCGAAACCGGCCAGCACCAGGGTCACGCCACCGACGATGCCCACCAGGTGCAGGATGTCCGGCGCCAGGGCGAACAGGCCGTGGGTACGGGCGATCAGGTAGACGCCTGCGGTCACCATGGTCGCGGCGTGGATCAGTGCCGAGACCGGGGTAGGGCCGGCCATCGCGTCCGCCAACCAGGTTTGCAGTGGCAGTTGCGCGGATTTACCGACGGCACCGCCCAGCAGCATCAGCGTCGCCAGGACGATCCAGAAGTCGCCGGCCTTGAAGTGCTCGGGCGCACGCACCAGCAGTTCCTGGATGTTCAGCGTGCCCAGTTGCTGGAACAGGATGAACAGGCCGATGGCCATGAACACGTCACCGATCCGGGTCACGATGAACGCCTTGAGTGCGGCGTTACCGTTGTTGCGGTTGCTGTAGTAGAAGCCGATCAACAGGTACGAGCACAGGCCCACGCCTTCCCAGCCGAAGTACAGGAACAGCAGGTTATCGCCCAGCACCAGGAACAGCATGCTGGCGATGAACAGGTTGGTGTAGGCGAAGAAGCGCGAATAACCGGCTTCGCCGCGCATGTACCAGGAGGCGAACAGGTGGATCAGGAAACCCACGCCGACCACCACGCCCAGCATGGTCACCGACAAACCGTCCAGGTACAGGGCGAAGTTCGGCGTGAAGCCTTCTACCGCCATCCAGCGCCACAGCACTTGCACGTACGCGCCACCTTCGGGCGGGGCGATGTTGAACTGCCAGATCACGTAGGCCGTGACGATGGCAGACAGGCCAATGGAACCGACGCCAACCAGCGCCGAGAGGTTTTCCGACCAGCGTCCACGGGAGAACGACAGCAACAGGAAACCGATGAGGGGGAATACAAAAGTCAGGAAGAGTAGGTTCATCCGCGCATCTCGCTGGCAGCGTCGATATCGAGAGTGTGGAAGCGGCGATACAGCTGCAACAGGATCGCCAGGCCGATACTGGCCTCGGCGGCTGCAAGGCTGATCACCAGGATGAACATGATCTGTCCATCCGGTTGCGCCCAGCGAGCGCCCGCGACGATGAAGGCCAGGGCGGAGGCATTCATCATGACCTCCAGGCTCATCAGCACGAACAGAATGTTGCGGCGGACCATCAGGCCGACCAGACCGAGACAGAACAGGATGCCGGCAACGGCCAGACCATGTTCGAGAGGGATAGCAGGCATGTGATTACTCCTTCGCCTCGTTACGGCCCAAGTGGAACGCCGTGACGGCTGCGGCAAGCAGCAGCATCGAGGCGAGTTCGACCACCAGCAGGTACGGGCCGAACAGGCTGATGCCCACGGCCTTGGCGCCTACGGTGGTGTGGCCGATGGCCTGGCCGCTCTGGTGAGCGAACAGCACATACAGCAGTTCACCCAGCAGCAGGGCGGCGAGAATCACCGGCCCCGCCCAGATGCCGGGCTTGAGCCAGGAGCGTTCCTGCTGGACCGCGGCCGGGCCGAGGTTGAGCATCATCACCACGAACACGAACAGCACCATGATGGCGCCGGCGTAGGCGATCACTTCCAGGGCGCCGGCAAACGGCGCACCCAGGGCGAAGAACGTCATGGCCACGGCAATGAGCGAGACGATCAGGTAGAGCAGGGCGTGCACGGGGTTGGTGTTGGTGACCACACGAAGCGTGGACACCACCGCGATACCCGATGCGAAATAGAAAGCGAATTCCATCTTTCTTCCTTAAGGCAGCAAGCTCTTCACGTTGATCGGTTCGGCTTCATTCTGCGCGGCGCCTTTGGGCTTACCGTCGATGGCCATACCTGCAACACGATAGAAGTTGTAATCAGGGTTTTTACCGGGACCGGAAATCAGCAGGTCTTCTTTCTCGTACACCAGGTCCTGACGTTTGAAGTCGGCCATTTCGAAGTCCGGCGTGAGCTGGATCGCGGTGGTCGGGCACGCTTCTTCGCACAGGCCGCAGAAAATGCAGCGTGAGAAGTTGATGCGGAAGAAGTCCGGGTACCAGCGACCGTCTTCGGTTTCGGCTTTCTGCAGCGAAATGCAACCGACCGGGCAGGCCACGGCGCACAGGTTGCAGGCCACGCAGCGCTCTTCGCCGTCGGGGTCGCGGGTCAGGACGATGCGGCCGCGATAACGCGGCGCCAGGTAGACCGGCTCTTCAGGGTATTGCAGGGTGTCGCGCTTGCGAAAGCCATGGCCGAAGATCATGACCAGGCTTCGCAGTTGGGTACCGGTACCCTTAACGATGTCGCCAATATATTTGAACATGGGTCAAATCCTCACTGAACCGCGGCCGCAGGCGTGTTCATCAACACGATCGCAGCGGTCACCAGCAAATTGATCAGGGTCAGTGGCAGGCAGAACTTCCAGCTGAAGTCCATCACCTGGTCGTAGCGCGGACGCGGGATGGAGGCGCGCAGCAGGACGAACAGCATGATGAAGAACGCAGTCTTCAGGGCGAACCACACGAAGGACAGTTGCGGCAGGATGTCGAACGGACCGTGCCAGCCGCCGAAGAACAGCGTGACCAGCAGAGCCGAGATCAGGACGATGCCGATGTACTCACCGACGAAGAACATGCCCCATTTCATGCCGGCGTATTCAATGTGGTAGCCGTCGGCCAGTTCCTGTTCCGCTTCCGGTTGGTCGAAGGGGTGACGGTGAGTCACCGCCACGCCGGCGACGAAGAAGGTGCAGAAGCCGAAGAACTGCGGAATGATGAACCACAGGTTCTGGGCCTGGTACTCAACGATGTCGCGCATGTTGAACGAGCCGGCCTGGACCACCACGCCCATGAGCGCCAGGCCCATGAACACTTCGTAGGACACAGTCTGGGCCGAGGCCCGCAGGCTGCCCAGCAGGGCGAACTTGTTGTTGCTCGACCAGCCGGCGAACAGCACCGCGTACACCGACAGGCCGGCCATGGCGAAGAAGAACAGCAGGCCGATGTTCAGGTCCGCCACGCCCCAGGTCGGGGTGATCGGGATGATCGCGAAGGCGATCAGCAAGGCGCTCATGGCCACCACCGGTGCCAGGGTGAAGATCACCTTGTCGGCAAACGGCGGCGTCCAGTCTTCCTTGAAGAACATCTTGATCATGTCGGCGGCGATCTGGAACATGCCGTACGGGCCGACACGGTTCGGACCGTAACGGTCCTGCCACCAGCCCAGCAGGCGACGTTCGACGAAACTCAGCAAGGCGCCTGCGACCACCACGGCCAGCAGGATCACGATGGCCTTGAGAACCGTCAGGATCACCTCGATCACTTCGGGGGTGAACCAGCTCATTGCGCTGCCTCCTGCAGACCGTCGACAGTCTTGCCGAATACCGCCGGTGGGATACCCGCCAGTCCGGCTGGCAGGGCGACCAGGCCGGCGCCCAGTTCTTCATTGATGCGCAGTGGCAGACGCAGGGTCTGGCCGGCAACGTTCAGGCTGAGCAGGGCGCCATCGTTGACACCCAGGCGATCGGCTTCGGATTTTGCCAGCGACACGTAGGCGGCCGGGATGCGTTCCTGCACGGGCGCGGCCTTGGAAGAGTTCTCTTCGCTGCCGAACAAGTGATGGAACGGCACGACCTGCCAGGTGCCCGGAGCCGGGTTGAAGGCGCGTGGAACGCTGGCGAACCAGCTCAGGCCATCGCCCTGGCTTTCGATCAGGCGGGAGCCCGGGTCGCCAGCACGCAGGTGACCACCGACTTCGTCCTGGAACTTGTTCCAGGCTTGCGGCGAGTTCCAGCCCGGCGACCAGGCGAACGGCACCTGCGAGCGCGGTTCGGCGGAGCCCGAGTAACCTTCCATGGAGAAGGCGAACGCGGTGTCCTGGTCTTGCGGGGTGCGCGGTTCGTGCACGCTGACGTTGGCGCGCATCGCAGTACGGCCGGAATAACGCAGCGGTTCACGAGCCAGTTTCAGGCCCTTGATACGGAACGAGGCGGACGGCGCGGCGTCGACGATACCGGCCAGTTGCGCGTTGCTCGAAGCGACGGCGGCGGTCACGTGGTCCAGTTGCGTCCAGTCGATCGGCTGGTTCAGCAAGGTGGAACGCAGGGCATGCAGCCAGCGCCAGCCTTCGTGGACCAGGATGCTGGCGTCCATGTATTGCGGGTCGAAGACCTGGAAGAAGCGCTGGGCGCGACCTTCCTGGCTGACCAGGGTGCCGTCGCCTTCGGCGAAGCTCGCCGCCGGCAGCACCAGCTGGGCGCGGTCGGTAGTGGCGGTTTTCTGGTGGTCGGCGACGATCAGCACTTTCGCGGCGTTCAGGGCGGCGTCCACACGGGCTTTGTCGGTGCGGGTGTACAGGTCGTTTTCCAGCACCACGATGGCGTCGGCGCTGCCGTCGATCACCGCTTGCAGGGCTGCGTCCACCGACTCGCCACCGAGCATGGCCAGGCCGAGGCTGTTGGCTTCCGGCACGACCAGGCTGATGGAGCCGTTCTTCTCGCGCAGCTTCAAGGCCTTGGCGATGTTGGCGGCGGCTTCGATCAGTGCTTTCGATGCCAGGGAGGTGCCGGCGACGATCAGCGGACGCTTGGCGGCCAGCAGGGCATCGGCGATGCGTTGGACCAGGGCGGTCGCTTCGCTGTCCAGGCCTTCGACGGCCGGGGCGCTGGCATCCAGGGCGTGGGCAACGGCGAAGCCGATGCGGGCCAGGTCGTCCGGTGCCGCGTGGACGCATTCTTCGGCCACGTCGTCGAGCTTGGTTTCAGCGAGGCTGGCAATGAACAGCGGGTTCAGCGCGTGCTGGCCGATGTTCTTCACCGCGGCGTCGAGCCATGGCTGCACGCGCATGGCGTCGGCCATTTCCTCGGCTTTGCCCTTGACCGACTGGCGCAGGGCCAGGGCCATGCGGGCGGCGGTCTGGGTCAGGTCTTCACCCAGGACGAACACGGCGTCGTGGTTTTCGATGTCGCGCATCGTCGGCACGGGCAGCGGACTGTCCTTGAGCACTTGCAGCACCAGGCGGATGCGCTCCAGCTCACCGGCTTCGATGCCGCTGTAGAAGTGCTCGGCACCGACCAGTTCACGCAGGGCGTAGTTGCTTTCCAGGCTGGCCCGTGGCGAACCGATGCCGACGATGTTGCGACCGCGCAGCAGTTCGCTGGCCTTGTCGAGGGCTTCGTCGACGTTCAACTTGGCGCCGTCCGCCAGCAATGGCTGGCGTGGACGGTCGGTGCGGTTGACGTAGCCGTAGCCAAAGCGGCCACGGTCGCACAGGAAGTACTGGTTGACCGAACCGTTGTAGCGGTTTTCGATACGACGCAGTTCACCGTAGCGCTCGCCCGGGGAAATGTTGCAACCGCTGGAGCAGCCATGGCAGATGCTCGGCGAGAACTGCATGTCCCACTTGCGGTTGTAGCGCTCGGAGTGAGTCTTGTCGGTGAACACACCGGTCGGGCAGACCTCGGTGAGGTTGCCCGAGAACTCGCTTTCCAAGGTGCCGTCTTCGACGCGACCGAAGTACACGTTGTCGTGGGCGCCGAATACGCCCAGGTCGGTACCGCCGGCGTAGTCCTTGTAGTAACGCACGCAGCGGTAGCAGGCGATGCAGCGGTTCATCTCATGGGAAATGAACGGCCCCAGCTGCTGGTTCTGGTGGGTGCGCTTCTTGAAGCGATAACGGCGCTCGTTGTGGCCGGTCATCACCGTCATGTCTTGCAGGTGGCAGTGACCGCCTTCTTCGCAGACCGGGCAGTCGTGCGGGTGGTTGGTCATCAGCCATTCGACGACACTGGCGCGAAACGCCTTGGATTCTTCATCGTCGATGGAGATCCAGGTGTTGTCGGTGGCCGGGGTCATGCAGGACATGACGATCCGGCCGCGGGTGTCGTTCTCATCGGTGTATTGCTTGACTGCGCACTGGCGACAGGCGCCAACGCTGCCAAGGGCGGGGTGCCAGCAGAAATAAGGGATGTCGAGGCCCAGCGACAGACATGCCTGTAACAGGTTGTCTGCCCCGTCGACTTCGAGCGCTTTGCCGTCTACGTGGATAGTGGCCATGGTTCAAAGTTCTTCGTTGGCCCGGTGTCAGCGGGCGTGGCTAATGGAATCTTGCTACTCGCGTGAATCAACACAGCCGTCTACGGCGTCATCACACGAGAGGACGAAGGGCACGGACCCTTCGCCTTTTTAAGCGTTTACGCGCCGACTACGATCGGCTTTGCCAGAGGCGGGACGGCGGCGCTGGTGGGCGCGATGCCGGCCTCGAACTCGGGGCGGAAGTATTTGATTGCGCTGCCCAATGGCTCGACGGCACCCGGTGCGTGAGCACAGAAGGTCTTGCCTGGGCCGAGGAAGCCGACCAGGCCCAACAGGGTCTCGATGTCGCCGGCTTGGCCTTGGCCTTTCTCGAGGGCCATCAGGAGCTTGACGCTCCACGGCAGGCCATCGCGGCAAGGGGTGCAGAAACCGCAGGATTCGCGGGCGAAAAACTGCTCCATGTTGCGCAGCAGCGAAACCATGTTGACGCTGTCGTCCACCGCCATGGCCAGGCCGGTACCCATGCGGGTGCCCACCTTGGCGATGCCGCCGGCATACATTTGTGCGTCCAGGTGTTCCGGCAACAGGAAACCGGTACCGGCACCGCCAGGCTGCCAGCATTTGAGCTTGTAGCCGTCGCGCATGCCGCCGGCGTAGTCTTCGAACAGCTCGCGGCCGGTGACGCCGAAGGGCAGTTCCCACAGGCCGGGGTTCTTGACCTTGCCGGAGAAGCCCATGAGCTTGGTGCCCATGTCTTCGCTGCCGTCGCGGGCCAGGGATTTGTACCAGTCCACGCCGTCGGCGATGATCGCCGGCACGTTGCACAGGGTTTCGACGTTGTTCACACAGGTCGGCTTGCCCCACACGCCGACGGCGGCAGGGAAGGGCGGCTTGGAGCGCGGGTTGGCGCGGCGGCCTTCCAGGGAGTTGATCAGTGCGGTTTCTTCACCGCAGATGTAGCGCCCGGCACCGGTGTGGACGAACAGCTCGAAATCAAAACCCGAACCCAGGATGTTCTTGCCCAAGAGGCCTGCGGCCTTGGCTTCTTCCACGGCACGGTTCAGGTGCTTGGCAGCGGTGGTGTATTCGCCGCGCAGGAAGATGTAGCCACGGTAGGTCTTCAGCGCACGGGCGCTGATCAGCATGCCTTCGATCAGCAGATGGGGCAGTTGCTCCATCAGCATGCGGTCTTTCCAGGTGTTGGGCTCCATTTCATCCGCGTTGCACAGCAGGTAGCGGATGTTGATGGATTCGTCCTTGGGCATCAGGCCCCACTTCACGCCAGTGGGGAAGCCCGCGCCGCCACGACCCTTGAGGCCGGAGTCTTTCACGGTCTGGACGATGTCGTCCTGGGCCATCTGGGTGAAAGCCTTGCGTGCGGCGGCATAGCCGTTCTTGGCCTGGTATTCGTCCAGCCACACCGGTTCGCCGTCGTCGCGCAGACGCCAGGTCAGGGGATGGGTTTCGGCCGAACGCTGGATACGGTTGGCGGGCCCGAAGGAAGTCAGGGTCATACGTAGCCCTCCAGCAGTTTGGCGACACCGTCCGGCGCAACGCCACCGAAGGTGTCGTCGTCGATCATCAGTGCCGGCGCCTTGTCGCAGTTGCCCAGGCAGCACACTGGCAGCAGCGTGAAACGGCCGTCTGCAGTGGTCTGGCCCAGGCCGATGCCCAGTTTGCTCTGGATTTCGCTGACCACGGACTCATGGCCGCCGATGTAGCAGACCATGCTGTCGCAGACGCGAATGATGTGGCGACCCACCGGCTGGCGGAAAATCTGGCTGTAGAAAGTGGCCACACCTTCAACGTCGCTGGCCGGGATGCCGAGGATCTCGCCGATGGCGTAGAGCGCGCCGTCAGGCACCCAGCCACGTTCCTTCTGGACGATCTTCAGGGCTTCGATCGACGCCGCGCGCGGGTCTTCGTAGTGATGCAGCTCGTGCTCGATGGCCGAGCGCTCGGTTTCGCTCAGGGCGAAACGGTCAGTCTGGATAAGCGTGCTGTTCATGCTTAGCGGTCCACGTCGGCCATAACGAAATCGATACTACCCAGGTACGCAATCATGTCCGCGACCATGCTGCCTTTGATCACCGAAGGGATCTGCTGCAGGTGCGGATAGCTTGGGGTGCGGATCCGGGTGCGGTAGCTCATGGTGCCGCCATCGCTCGTCAGGTAATAACTGTTGATGCCCTTGGTCGCTTCGATCATCTGGAAGGATTCGTTGGCCGGCATGACCGGGCCCCACGAAACTTGCAGGAAGTGCGTGATCAGGGTTTCGATGTGTTGCAGCGTGCGCTCTTTAGGCGGCGGCGTCGTCAGCGGGTGATCCGCCTTGTACGGGCCTTCTGGCATGTTGCGCATGCACTGTTCGATGATCTTGACGCTCTGGCGCATTTCCTCGACGCGAACCATGCAGCGGTCGTAGGCGTCGCCATTGGTCGCCAGCGGCACTTCGAATTCGAAGTTCTCGTAGCCGGAGTAAGGGCGTGCCTTGCGCAGGTCGAAGTCGCAGCCGGTGGAACGCAGGCCTGCACCGGTGACGCCCCATTCCAGGGCTTGCTTGGTGTTATAGGCAGCGACCCCGATGGTACGACCCTTGAGGATGCTGTTCTGCAACGCCGCCTTGGTGTATTCGTCCAGGCGCTTGGGCATCCACTCGACGAAGTCCTTGACCAGTTTTTCCCAGCCGCGCGGCAGGTCGTGCGCGACGCCGCCGATGCGGTACCAGGCCGGGTGCAGGCGGAAGCCGGTGATGGCTTCGATCACGGTGTAGGCTTTCTGGCGGTCGGTGAAGGTGAAGAACACCGGCGTCATGGCGCCCACGTCCTGGATGTAGGTACCCAGGAACAGCAGGTGGCTGGTGATGCGGAAGAACTCGGCCATCATGATGCGGATGACGTCGACCTTTTCCGGCACCTTGATCCCGGCCAGTTTCTCGACCGAGAGCACGTACGGCAGGTTGTTCATCACACCGCCGAGGTAGTCGATGCGGTCGGTGTACGGGATGTAGCTGTGCCAGGACTGGCGTTCGCCCATCTTCTCGGCGCCACGGTGGTGGTAGCCGATGTCCGGGACGCAGTCGACGATCTCTTCGCCGTCCAGCTGCAGGATGATACGGAATGCACCGTGGGCCGAAGGGTGGTTCGGACCGAGGTTGAGGAACATGTAGTCCTCGTTCGGCCCGGAACGCTTCATGCCCCAGTCTTCGGGGCGGAAGCGCGCGGCTTCTTCCTCGAGCTGTTGCTTGGCCAGGGACAGGCTGAACGGATCGAACTCGGTGGCACGGGCCGGGAAGTCCTTGCGCAGCGGGTGACCTTCCCAGGTCGGCGGCATCATGATGCGCGTCAGGTGCGGGTGGCCCGGGAAGTTGATACCGAACATGTCCCACACTTCACGCTCGTACCAGTTGGCGTTCGGCCAGATACCGGTCACGGTCGGCACGCTGAGGTCGCTCTCGGACAAGGCGACCTTGATCATTACGTCACTATTACGTTCGATCGACAGCAGGTGGTAGAACACGGTGAAGTCGACGCCCTCGGGCAGCCCCTGGCGCTTGGTGCGCAGGCGCTCGTCCACGCCGTGCAGGTCATAGAGCATGACGTACGGCTTGGGCAGGTTGCGCAGGAAGGTCAGGACTTCGATGAGTCGGGCGCGGGCAACCCACAGCACCGGCATGCCGGTGCGGGTCGCCTGGACGGTGAACGCGTCGGCGCCGAAACGGTTGTTCAGTTCGACGACCACATCCTGGTCGTCTGCCTTGTAAGGCGGGATGTACAGAGCACTGCCTGTAGTCATGGTTATTTATCGCTTTCGGTCAACGTAGAGAATGAAGCCAGGTTCTCGTTTCTTGTTCAGGAACAGAGCTGGATCAGACTTCGTCGGGGCTGCGCAGGTTGGTGACTGCGATACGCTGTTCGCGGCGCTGTTCCTTTTGCGACGGCATCTCGGCGCGATAGACGCCTTGATCACCGACGACCCAGGACAGTGGGCGACGCTCCTGGCCAATCGACTCCTGCAACAGCATCAAGCCTTGCAGGAAAGCTTCAGGGCGAGGCGGGCAGCCGGGCACGTAGACGTCCACGGGCAGGAACTTGTCCACCCCTTGAACGACGGAATAGATGTCGTACATGCCACCGGAGTTGGCGCACGAACCCATGGAGATAACCCACTTCGGTTCGAGCATTTGCTCGTAGAGACGCTGGATGATCGGCGCCATCTTGATGAAGCAGGTACCGGCGATAACCATGAAGTCCGCTTGGCGCGGCGATGCCCGGATAACCTCGGCGCCAAAGCGCGCGATGTCGTGGGGCGCCGTGAAGGCGGTGGTCATTTCCACGTAGCAGCACGAAAGGCCGAAGTTGTACGGCCACAGGGAGTTCTTGCGACCCCAGTTGACCGTGCTGTTCAGCACGTCTTCGAGCTTGCCCATGAAGATGTTCTTGTGGACCTGATCCTCTAACGGATCGGCGACGGTCTCCCGTTCGCCAATCGGGTACTGCTCGTTAGGAGCATCGGGGTCGATTCTGGTGAGATTGTATTGCATTGCCAAAGCCTCATTGTTTCAGCTTCGCTTGTCGCTTGCGCCGAGCTTCCGGAGCCCAATCAAGTGCCCCCACTCGGTATAGGTAGACAAGACCTGCCAACAGAATTGCTATGAAAACGAGTGCTTCGACGAATCCGGTCCAGCCGCTTTCGCGGACGGACACAGACCATGCAAAGAGAAAGAGGGCTTCGATATCGAAGATCACGAACAGCATCGCGACCAGATAGAATTTGGCTGAGAGCCGCAAGCGGGCGCCACCGGTGGGTAGCATGCCGGACTCGAACGGTTCGTTTTTGCTGCGGCCCCAGGCTCGTGACCCGAGTAGGCTCGACACACCGAGCATGAAGGCACAAAGGCCGACAACACCCAGAAGGAAAATGGCAAAGCCCCAGTTGTGGGCCATGAGTCCTGTCGCTTCGGGCATGCTGGAAATCCTTAACAGAGAGCAAAGGTCTCTGAGCTTGAAAAGAAATAACGCAGTGACGATATGTCGCAGCAATCAATCGCGGTGATTTTATGGCTAAACACCGGGCAAGTAAAATTCCTATAGCGAAATTATTTATTGGAATAAAGACATAGCGCACCCCCAAGAGCCCACAGCCCCGGCCCGGCGGGCATTGGCCGTTTATTCGTCAATAATATTTTCTGCTGGATGTAACAAAGTAGCGGTCCACCTAAATGATAATTGTTTTTGTTTGGCCGGGTTTTTCGTGAATAATCCGGTGCACTGGCTTGTAACTAGTCTGGCATCGCCGCTACTGCAATTGTCGGCGCGGCCGTTTTACTCTTATTCGGACGCTCTAATACTGCGTTCGATCAATTTTCCTATCATTTCATTCATCTGCTGCGACGACGCTTGCCAAGAGCCGGCCTGAACTCCTGTGGCGAGGGAGCTTGCTCCCGCTGGCTGCGCAGCAGCCCTCTAGTGAGCGCTTCGCGCTCAAGCGGGAGCAAGTTCCCTCGCCACGGATTCAGGGGAATGCGTGGCTGATAAAGAATAGGCGAAAAAAAGCCCCGAGCCAGTCGGGGCGTTCAGATCGTCGGCCTTGCGGTTAGCTTTGATTCGGTCCGCAAGGGCCGCGGTTCAGCGAATCAATGGAACTGCTCTTCCTCGGTCGAGCCGGTCAGCGCGGTCACCGACGAAGCGCCACCCTGGATCACAGTGGTCATGTCGTCGAAGTAGCCCGTGCCCACTTCCTGCTGGTGCGCCACGAAGGTGTAGCCCTTGGCCGCGTCGGCGAATTCCTGCTCTTGCAGTTTCACGTAGGCGGTCATGTCGTTGCGGGCGTAGTCGTGCGCCAGGTTGAACATGCTGTGCCACATGTTGTGAATGCCGGCCAGGGTGATGAACTGGTGCTTGTAGCCCATGGCGGACAGTTCGCGCTGGAACTTGGCGATGGTCGCGTCGTCCAGGTTTTTCTTCCAGTTGAAGGAAGGCGAGCAGTTGTACGACAGGATCTGGTCCGGGTATTCCTTCTTGATCGCTTCGGCGAAGCGGCGGGCTTCGTCCAGGTCCGGCTTGGCGGTTTCGCACCAGATCAGGTCGGCGTACGGCGCGTAGGCCAGGCCGCGGGCGATGGCCTGGTCGAGGCCGGCACGTACCTTGTAGAAACCTTCCGGGGTGCGGGTGCCGGTCACGAACGGCTGGTCGTACGGGTCGCAGTCGGAAGTCAGCAGGTCAGCGGCGTTGGCGTCGGTACGGGCCAGGATGATGGTCGGTACGCCGGCAACGTCGGCCGCCAGGCGGGCTGCGGTCAGCTTCTGCACGGCTTCCTGGGTAGGCACCAGGACCTTGCCGCCCATGTGGCCGCACTTCTTCACCGAAGCCAGTTGGTCTTCGAAGTGAACGCCTGCAGCGCCGGCTTCGATCATGCTCTTCATCAGCTCGTAGGCGTTGAGTACGCCGCCGAAACCGGCCTCGGCGTCAGCCACGATCGGTGCGAAGTAGTCGATGTAGCCTTCGTCGCCCGGGTTCTTGCCGGCTTTCCACTGGATCTGGTCGGCACGGCGGAACGAGTTGTTGATGCGCTTGACCACGGTTGGAACCGAATCCACCGGGTACAGCGACTGGTCGGGGTACATCGATTCGGCGGAGTTGTTGTCCGCCGCCACTTGCCAGCCCGACAGGTAGATGGCCTGGATCCCGGCCTTGACTTGCTGCACGGCCTGGCCGCCGGTGAGGGCGCCCATGCAGTTGACGAAATCCTTCTCGGGACGGAAGGAAGGCTTGGCGCCCTGGGTCACCAGTTTCCAGAGCTTGTCGGCGCCCATTTTTGCAAGGGTGTGCTCAGGTTGGACCGAGCCACGCAGGCGGACGACGTCAGCGGCGGAGTAGTTGCGCTTCACGCCTTTCCAGCGCGGGTTTTCAGCCCAGTCTTTTTCAAGGGCTGCAATTTGCTGTTCGCGTGTCAGTGCCATGGAAATAAACCTCGTCGCGTCTTGTATGAAAGTCAGAAAACCTGCCTGCCGCCTGCCAGTCATTTGGTAGGGGCTGCTCGCTGGCCAGGGGCTGGACGGTCAAGTCGGTTCGGGCGGGTGGCGACGGGGTGAACGATGGCTCGAAGGGGAAAGTGAGCAGGTACGGGCGGACTGCGGGCGCATTCGGGCGTCGTGGGCCTTCATGTGAACTCAGAGTGATGCCGGGTTACCTAGTTACGCTTCCGTCCCTCGGGACAACTTCGTTCCAGTCGCAACCTCGTCAAACACACCTTGTGGGCGGTACAGACACGAATCGGCTCGCAGGGTGGTTGCAAGCGTCGACCCGAAGGCCCTTGCCAGGGCCCCTGATTAGCGGGAGCGAGGCCATCATGCCTTCGGTTTTTTTGCTCGTCAAACGTTTTGTAGTGCTTTTTTCGTGGCACTACATCTTTGGTCTAATACGACTCATCAGTCAGTTTTTGGTGCTTCAGTTCAGGGTGTCGACCTTGACCCGCAAAATCATGTCATCGCGGCCCTGGGTCGAGTAGCTGCGGGTCAGGCCCTGCTTGTCGGCTTGAGTCTGGCGATTCACGCCGGCCAGGGTGATCCATTCGCCCAGGCGTCCGCTGACGGTTGTGTCGGTGCTTTGAACGTTCACTACATCGGGACGTTCCTGGCTCATACGGTCACGATTGGTGCTGATGCTCAGGTGGACGATCTCTCCGGTGACGCTGGCAGTGACGTAGAAACCCTGGGTGACGTTGCGGTATTGGGTCTGGCTTTGCACGCGGCCGTAGTTGTCGGTCTGGTTGCTGGTGTACGGCACGCTCTGGCCGACCTGGATCAGCGCCGGCTGGCCTTCGCTCGCTTGCACCTGCTGCACGCCGCCTTCACGGCTGTCGGTGCTGTGGTTGATGATGCGGGTCTGGCTGGGCGCGGCGCCGTTGATCGAGTAGCCCTGATCGCCCTGCAGGTTGTTTTCGTTGGTGTCGACCGTGATCAGCAGGCGCTTGGGTGCGGTGTCCAGTTGCGCCAGGAACTGCCGGAGTTCTTCGATCTTGCCCGGTTCGGCGTTGACGATCAGTTGATTGCCATAGGCGCTGACCTGGCCGTCCTTGCCGATGAAGTTCTGCGCGACCGGCAACAGGTCGGCGCTGGTGCGGTAGTTCAAGGGCACGACTTGCGTGTCGGCCATCACCGACAGGCTGCAGCCAAGCAGCAGGGTGGTCAGCAGGGTGCGTAGGGACATGTCCATTTCTCCGCGAGACAAAGGCTTGATATTGCCAGTTTGTCGGCCCCGGGTGGGGCAAGTTGAATGGTAGACGGCAAAACGCCCCGGCATCGATGGATGGCGGGGCGTTTGGGGGTGTCGGATGATGCTTTTGTGGCGAGGGAGCTTGCTCCCGCTGGGTCGCGAAGCGAACCCCAAAAAACAGGGGCCGCTGCGCAGCCCAGCGGGAGCAAGCTCCCTCGCCACAGGGGGTCAGGCCGAGCGGCGAACCATGTCCACATGGGGAATCCCGGCTTCGAGAAACTCCTCGCTCATGATGGCAAACCCCAGGCGCTCATAGAACGGCGTGGCGTGCACCTGGGCGCTGAGCATCTGCTGCTGGAGCCCGCGTTTCTCGGCTTCGGTGATCACCGCGTGCATCAATGCATCGCCCACCTTCAGGCCGCGCCAATCCTTGAGCACCGAGACGCGGCCGATGTGGCCGTCGGTCAGCAGGCGAGCGGTGCCGATGGGGAAGTCGCCTTCGAATGCCAGGAAGTGCACGGCGCCCTGATCGTCGGCGTCCCACTCCAGTTCCGGCGGGACGGACTGTTCGACAATGAACACGCTCTCACGAATGCGCCGGATCTCGGCGTTATCCTTTTGCCAGTCTGCGACACGAACGTGGATTTTATTCATCGGCAAACCCCAGGCTACCTTGCTTGACCAGCTCGCAGATCAAGCCGCGACCGTCTTCGTCGGCCAGCCATGGGCCAAGGTTCTCGATGTGCAGGGCATCGGCGGCGCAGATCATTTTCAGCAGCTCGCGCAGCTTGCCCGGCAGGTAGCGGCTCTGGCCGCTGGCGAACAACAGCAGGTCGTCATCGACTTCCGACCACGCCAGGCGGGCGCTTGGGTTGCGGATGATCACGGCGCCTTGTTCCAGGCCGGCCAGCAAATCGTCTTCTTCCAGCTCCGGGCCGGTCACCAGTTCCGGGTAGCGCGGCTCGGTCATGAACTGGCCGAACCAGGTCAGCAGCAGGCGCTCGTCGCTCATGTGCTCGGCCAGCAGGCCCTTGAGGCGGTCGAGGGCGTCGTGCTGGATCTGGTGCGGATCGGCCACTGGGCGCGCGTCGGCGTCGGTGTAGCGTTCTTCGTCCGGCAGGAACTGGCTGAGGAAGTCGGTGAAGTGGGTCAGCACTTCGGCGGCGCTCGGTGCGCGAAAGCCTACGGAGTAGGTCAGGCAGTCATCCACCGCCACGCCCCAGTGCGCCAGGCGCGGTGGCAGGTAGAGCATGTCGCCCGGTTCCAGGGTCCACTCGTCGGTAGCGTCGAAGCCGTCGAGGATGCGCAGGTCGGCATGCTCCAGCAGCGGGCTTTCGGAATTGCACATCTGGCCGATTTTCCAGTTGCGCTTGCCCTGGCCTTGCAGCAGGAAGACGTCGTAGTTGTCGAAATGCGGACCCACGCTGCCGCCTGGCGCGGCAAAGCTGATCATCACATCGTCGATGCGCCAGCTTGGCAGGAAGCGGAAGTGCTCCAGCAGTTCGCTGACCTCGGGGACGAACTGATCGACGGCCTGCACCAGCAAAGTCCAGTCGCGCTCGGGCAGCTTGCTGAATTCATCTTCGGCGAACGGGCCGCGACGCAACTCCCAAGGGCGCTCGCCGTGTTCGATCACCAGGCGCGATTCGACTTCCTCTTCCAGGGCCAGGCCCGCCAGTTCGTCGGCGTCGATCGGGCTTTCGAAGTCAGGGATTGCCTGACGGATCAGCAGGGGCTTTTTCTGCCAGTAGTCGCGCAGGAACTCCCGTGCCGTGATGCCGCCCAGGAGTTGCAGAGGAATATCAGGATTCATGTGTAACCTATTGAAAAAATATACTTTTCAGACGCGAATAAAAACGCCCGGCGCGGCCGGGCGTCTCAGGGCGGCGCGATGGATCAGATGCGCTTGGCTTGTGCCGCCGCGTTGCCGATGTAGCTGGCCGGGGTCAGCTTTTTCAGCTCGGCGCGGGCTTGGGCAGGCATGTCCAGGCCATCGATGAAAGTCTGCAACGCTTCAGGGCTGATACCCTTGCCACGGGTCAGTTCTTTCAGCTTTTCATACGGGTTTTCGATGTTGTAGCGACGCATCACGGTCTGGATCGGCTCGGCCAGGACTTCCCAGCAAGCGTCCAGGTCGGCGGCGATCTTCTGCTCGTTCAACTCCAGCTTGCTGATGCCCTTGAGGCTGGCTTCGTAGGCAATGACGCTGTGGGCGAAGCCCACGCCCAGGTTGCGCAGCACGGTGGAGTCGGTCAGGTCGCGCTGCCAGCGGGAGATCGGCAGTTTGCTCGCCAGGTGCTGGAACAGTGCGTTGGCGATACCCAGGTTGCCTTCGGAGTTTTCGAAGTCGATCGGGTTGACCTTGTGCGGCATGGTCGAGGAACCGATTTCGCCGGCAATGGTGCGCTGCTTGAAGTAGCCCAGGGAGATGTAGCCCCAGATGTCACGGTCGAAGTCGATCAGGATGGTGTTGAAGCGCGCGATGGCGTCGAACAGCTCGGCGATGTAGTCGTGCGGCTCGATCTGGGTGGTGTACGGGTTGAAGCTCAGGCCCAGCTCGTCTTCGATGAAGGCGCGGGCGTTGGCTTCCCAGTCGATGTCCGGGTAGGCCGACAGGTGGGCGTTGTAGTTGCCCACGGCGCCGTTGATCTTGCCCAGCAGCGGCACGGCGGCCACCTGGGCGATCTGGCGCTCCAGGCGGTACACCACGTTCGCCAGCTCCTTGCCCAGGGTGGTCGGCGAGGCCGGTTGACCGTGGGTGCGCGACAGCATCGGAACGTCGGCGAAGCGGATCGCCAGCTCGCGGATGGCCTGGGCGACCTGGCGCATCAGCGGCAGCATCACCTCATCGCGGCCTTCGCGCAGCATCAGGGCGTGGGACAGGTTGTTGATGTCCTCGCTGGTGCAGGCAAAGTGGATGAATTCGCTGACGTTGGCCAGTTCCGGCAGCTTGGCCGCCTGCTCCTTGAGCAGGTATTCGATGGCCTTGACGTCGTGGTTGGTGGTGCGCTCGATTTCCTTGACGCGCTCGGCGTGCTCCAGCGCGAAGTTGTCGGCCAGGGCGTTCAGCACGGCGTTGGCTTCGGCGGAAAACGCCGGCACTTCGCTGATGGCAGGGTGAGCGGCCAGGCGCTGGAGCCAGCGCACTTCAACCAGGACGCGGGCACGAATCAGGCCGTACTCGCTGAAAATCGGGCGCAGGGCCTGGGTTTTGCCGGCGTAGCGGCCGTCTACAGGGGAAACCGCAGTGAGCGAAGAGAGCTGCATGGGGTGTTCTCGGACAGTCGGGCAACGAAATGGGGCGCGTATCATACATGAAAACAAGCGCCGGTCCGTCGCCAACTGACCGGCGTGTTACGCGTAACGAGATAAAACTATGTACTACCCGTGGCGAGGGAGCTTGCTCCCGCTGGGCTGCAAAGCAGCCCCCTGAGTCAGGCTGATCCAGCGGGTTGCCTGGATTCAGGGCTGCTTTGCAGCCCAGCGGGAGCAAGCTCCCTCGCCACAAAAAAACGGGTTGAAGCGACTTATTCGTTGCGCATCAACGGGTAAAGTTCTTTCAGCAATTTGCGTCGGCTGATCACCAGCTGCCAGCGATGGCCGCCCAGTTGCCGCCACAAGCGGGCCGAACGGATCCCGGCCAGCAGCAGGGCGCGAATCTTCGAGGCGTTGCTCGGTTGCTGCAGGTTGCGCATGTCGCCGTGCACCTGGATGCGCTGGCGCAAGGTGCTCAGGGTGTCCTGGTACAGCGCGCCGCAGGCGGCCACGACGTTTTCGTGGGACGGGCCGAAATGTTCGACCTGGGACTGGATCTGCGGCAAGCGTTTGCCGATGGTTTCCAGCATGTCGTCACGCTTGGCCAGCTGGCGTTCCAGGCCCAGCATCGACAAGGCATAACGCAGCGGTTCGCGTTGCAGGGCGCTGGGGTCGCGTTCCAGGGCGCCGATCAGGGCGCGATAACCTTCGCGCAGGTTCAGGTCGTCGCCGCCGTAGACTTCCAGGGTGTCCTTGGGGTCGCGAACCAACAGGCTGCCGAGCATGCAGGCCAGGCCCGCTTCGGTGGCCTGGCCGGTCTTGGCGATCCTGTCCACCAGCACGGCGGCGAGAAACACGCCGCCCAGTGCCGTCAGTTGTTCCTGGATGGGGCTCATGTCTGGCTGCTCCAGGGTTCGGCGACTTCGATCACGCCGCCGCCCAGGCAGATTTCGCCGTCGTAGAACACCACAGACTGGCCAGGCGTGACCGCCCGCTGCGGGTCATCGAAGATCGCACGGTAGCCCGTGGCGGTTTTTTCCAGGGTGCAAGGCTGGTCGCTCTGGCGGTAGCGAACCTTTGCGGTCAGGCGGCGCGGCTCGTTCAGGTCGATCGGGTTGACCCAGTAGATGTCGGAGGCGAGCAGGGCGCGGGAGAACAGCCACGGATGGTTGTTGCCCTGGCCGACGATCAGCTCGTTGTGTTCCAGGTCCTTGACCAATACGTACCACGGCTCTTCACCGGCGTCTTTCAGGCCGCCGATGCCCAGGCCCTGGCGTTGGCCGATGGTGTGGTACATCAAGCCGTGGTGGCGGCCGATGACTTCGCCTTCCGTCGTCTTGATCTCGCCTGGCTGGGCTGGCAGGTATTGCTTGAGGAAGTCGCTGAAGCGTCGCTCGCCGATGAAGCAGATTCCGGTGGAGTCTTTTTTCTTGGCGGTGGCCAGCGCGTGTTTTTCAGCGATGGCGCGCACTTCAGGCTTTTCCAGTTCGCCCACCGGGAACAGGGTCTTGGCGATCTGCTCGCCGCCCACGGCGTGCAGAAAGTAGCTCTGGTCCTTGTTCGGGTCCAGGCCCTTGAGCAGTTCGGTGCGACCGTCGATGTCGCGGCGGCGTACATAGTGGCCGGTGGCAATCAGATCGGCGCCGAGCGTCATGGCGTAGTCGAGGAACGCCTTGAACTTGATTTCGCGGTTGCAGAGGATGTCCGGGTTCGGCGTGCGACCGGCCTTGTATTCGGCCAGGAAGTGCTCGAACACGTTGTCCCAGTACTCGGCCGCGAAATTGGCGGTGTGCAGCTTGATGCCGATCTTGTCGCACACGGCCTGGGCGTCCGCCAGGTCGTCCATGGCGGTGCAGTATTCGGTGCCGTCGTCTTCCTCCCAGTTCTTCATGAACAGGCCTTCCACCTCATAACCCTGCTCGATCAGCAGAAGGGCGGAAACGGAAGAGTCCACGCCGCCGGACATGCCGACAATGACGCGCTTCTTTTGTGTGTCAGAAGGGACTGGATCACGCATAGGGATTCAACGAGTGTCTTGAAAAAGGACGCGATTCTATCAGGCCCGGGCGCGCAAGGCTAAAGAGAAGGACGGATCAGCGTCAGACTGTGGCTGTGGCCGGCCAGATAATCGTCGATGCAGCGGATGATCAGCTCGCTGCGCCAGTGGTCTCGCTGTTCGAGCAGCTCGTCGCGGGTCAGCCATTTGGCGCCGAGGATACCGTCGTCGAGCTGGTAGTCGGGGTGGTGTTTCAAGGCCTTGGCAGCGAAGCACACCCGTTGGTAGGTCACGCCGTTGCTGGGGGCGGTGTACAGGTAGATGCCGATCACGCTGGTGGGCTCGACGTCCCAGCCGGTTTCCTCCAGGGTTTCACGCACGGCGGCTTCGATCAGTGTTTCGTCCGGGTCCAGGTGCCCGGCGGGCTGGTTGAGCACTGCGCGCCCGCCCTGGGATTCTTCCACCATGAGGAAGCGGCCGTTGTCTTCGACGATGGTCGCGACGGTGATGTGGGGGTTCCAGTCCATGGGGGTTCCTCGGTTTCTGTTGAAATGCGGATCCCTGTGGGAGCGGCTCGCGAATGCGGTGTATCAGTCAATGCAGATGTCGAATGATCAATCGCCTTCGCGAGCAAGCCCGCTCCCGCAGAAAGAAGTGTGGTGTCTCCACAAACACAAACCCCGGCACAAGGCCGGGGTTTGTGTTGCTTGCTGCTTACAACCTTACATCAGCCTTACACCAGCGCAGCAATCGCCGCGTTGAAGGTGGTGCTTGGGCGCATGGCCTTGCGGGTCAGCTCCGGATCGGCGAAGTAGTAACCGCCGATGTCCACTGGTTTGCCTTGAACGGCGTTGAGCTCGGCAACGATTTTTTCTTCGTTGTCGGTCAGGGTCTTGGCCAATGGGGCGAACTGGGCCTTGAGGGCTGCGTCGTCGTCTTGAGCGGCCAGTGCCTGGGCCCAGAACAGGGTCAGGTAGAAGTGGCTGCCGCGGTTGTCGATGCCGCCGACCTTGCGCGAAGGCGATTTGTTGCGGTCCAGGAACTCACCGGTGGCCTGGTCGAGGGTCTTGGCCAGTACCAGTGCCTTGGGGTTGTTGTAGGTCACGCCCAGGTGTTCGAGGGAGGCGGCCAGGGCCAGGAACTCGCCCAGGGAATCCCAGCGCAGGAAGTTCTCTTCCAGCAATTGCTGGACGTGCTTGGGTGCCGAACCGCCAGCGCCGGTTTCGAACAGGCCACCGCCGTTCATCAGCGGCACGATCGACAGCATCTTGGCGCTGGTGCCCAGCTCCATGATCGGGAACAGGTCGGTCAGGTAGTCGCGCAACACGTTGCCGGTCACCGAAATGGTGTCCTTGCCTTCGCGGGTGCGGGCCAGGGTGAACTTCATCGCGTCGACCGGCGACATGATGCGGATGTCCAGGCCGGCAGTGTCGTAGTCCTTCAGGTAAGCCTGGACTTTCTCGATCACGACGCCGTCATGGGCGCGCATCGGGTCCAGCCAGAAGATCGCCGGGGTGCTGCTGGCACGGGCGCGGTTGACGGCCAGTTTGACCCAGTCCTGGATCGGCGCGTCTTTGGTCTGGCACATGCGGAAGATATCGCCTGCTTCGACGTTCTGTTCCAGCAGGGTGCGACCGTTGCTGTCCGAAACACGGACCACGCCGTCGACCTTGATTTGGAAGGTCTTGTCGTGGGAACCATACTCTTCGGCTTTCTTGGCCATCAGGCCAACGTTTGGCACGCTGCCCATGGTGGTTGGGTCGAAGGCGCCGTGTTGCTTGCAGTCTTCGATCACTGCCTGATAGATGGTGGCGTAGCAGCGATCCGGGATCACGGCCTTGGTGTCGTGCAGTTGGCCGTCGGTGCCCCACATCTTGCCGGAGTCACGGATCATGGCGGGCATCGAGGCGTCGACGATGACGTCGCTCGGTACGTGCAGGTTGGTGATGCCTTTGTCGGAGTTGACCATCGCCAGTGCAGGGCGAACGGCGTAGACCGCCTGGATGTCAGCTTCGATGGCAGCTTGCTGTTCGGCCGGCAGGGCCTTGATGCGAGCGTACAGGTCGCCGATGCCGTTGTTCAGGTTGAAGCCGATCTGCTCCAGTACCTGGGCGTGCTTGGCCAGGGCGTCCTTGTAGAACTCGGCCACGATCTGACCGAACATGATCGGGTCGGAGACCTTCATCATGGTGGCCTTGAGGTGAACCGACAGCAGCACGCCTTGTTTCTTGGCGTCTTCGATTTCAGCGGCGATGAAGTCGCGCAGGGCGTTCTTGCTCAGCACGGCGCAGTCGAGGATCTCACCGGCTTGTACGCTGGTTTTTTCCTTCAGGACGGTGGCGGTGCCGTCCTGGGCGATCAGCTCGATTTTCACGCTGCCGGCGGCGTCGATCAGGGCGGCTTTTTCGCTGCCGTAGAAATCACCGCTGCTCATGTGGGCGACGTGGGACTTGGAGTCCGCAGCCCAGGCGCCCATCTTGTGCGGGTGCTTGCGGGCGTAGTTCTTGACCGACAGCGGGGCGCGACGGTCGGAGTTGCCTTCACGCAGGACCGGGTTCACGGCGCTGCCCTTGACCTTGTCGTAGCGAGCGCGAGCGTCTTTCTCGGCGTCGGTGGTCACGGTTTCCGGATAGTCCGGCAGGGCGTAGCCCCGGGCCTGCAGTTCCTTGATCGCAGCCTGCAGTTGCGGTACCGAGGCGCTGATGTTCGGCAGCTTGATGATGTTGGCTTCAGGCGTAACGGCCAGGTCGCCCAGTTCGGCGAGGTGGTCGGCTACGGCTTTGTCGCCCAGTTGCTCGGGGAAGCTGGCCAGGATGCGCCCTGCGAGGGAGATATCGCGGGTTTCCACGGCGATATCGGCCGAAGCGGTAAAGGCTTCGACGATTGGCAGCAATGAATAGGTGGCGAGGGCGGGGGCTTCGTCGGTGAAGGTATAGATGATCTTCGAGCGGGTGGGCATATTCGGATTAACTCTCTTCTTTGCTAAAGCATGCGCAGAAACTCGAGGGGCGCCGGGTAAGCGCGTTCGTTCAAAGTCATCCGTGAGCCGAATGTCGAGGTTTCTTCGCGGTGATGTTAGGTGCATCAGTCGAGCGTCAAGCGGTCGGACCGCGGTAACGGTCCGGCTTTTAACTGGCGGAAAGTCGTGTCTTAGAGCAGTCAGCCGTCGTGACCCTGTGGTCAGCGGCGGCATTATACATAGGTAGCTGGCAATCTGCCGATGGTTCATAGACGTTCGTACACGTCCATTGGTCTAAACGTCGCAGTACGCCGGAAGCAGGCTATGCTCAAGTTTGGCGCTTTTCCCTTGCTTTTCAGGCTTGTACGCAGCGAACTACATCGTTTTGTCGAGGATGCGTCTAACGTAGGGTTTGCGCGTTGATTCAAGTGGGGTACGCTCGAACGCAGCCAGATGTTCAATCCAAGCAATGGAGTTCAGCATGGGGTATCAAAAGATTCAGGTTCCAGCCGTCGGTGACAAAATCACCGTCAATGCAGACCATTCTCTTAATGTTCCCGACAACCCGATCATCCCCTTCATTGAAGGCGACGGCATTGGCGTCGATATCAGTCCGGTCATGATCAAGGTTGTGGACGCTGCAGTTCAGAAGGCCTATGGCGGCAAGCGCAAGATTTCCTGGATGGAAGTGTATGCCGGCGAAAAAGCGACCCAGGTCTACGACCAGGACACCTGGCTGCCCCAGGAAACCCTGGACGCGGTCAAGGACTACGTGGTGTCCATCAAGGGCCCGCTGACCACGCCGGTGGGCGGTGGTATCCGCTCGCTGAACGTGGCCCTGCGCCAACAACTCGACTTGTATGTGTGCCTGCGTCCGGTGCGCTGGTTCGAAGGTGTGCCAAGTCCGGTCAAGAAGCCTGGCGACGTGGACATGACGATCTTTCGCGAGAACTCCGAAGACATCTATGCCGGCATCGAGTGGAAGGCCGGCTCGGCCGAAGCCACCAAGATCATCAAGTTCCTTAAAGAAGAAATGGGCGTGACCAAGATCCGTTTCGACGAGGATTGCGGCATCGGCGTCAAGCCGGTTTCCAAGCAGGGCACCCAACGCCTGGCTCGCAAGGCCCTGCAATATGTGGTGGACAACGATCGCGATTCGCTGACCATCGTGCACAAGGGCAACATCATGAAGTTCACCGAAGGTGCCTTCAAGGAGTGGGCCTACGAAGTGGCGGCCGAGGAGTTCGGGGCGACCTTGCTCGACGGCGGGCCCTGGATGCAGTTCAAGAACCCCAAGACCGGCAAGAATGTCGTCGTCAAGGACGCCATCGCCGATGCGATGCTCCAGCAGATCCTGTTGCGTCCGGCCGAATACGATGTGATCGCGACCCTCAACCTGAACGGTGACTACCTGTCCGATGCCCTGGCCGCGGAAGTGGGCGGTATCGGTATCGCGCCGGGCGCCAACCTGTCCGACACCGTGGCGATGTTCGAAGCCACCCACGGGACCGCGCCCAAGTATGCCGGCAAGGACCAGGTCAATCCGGGTTCGCTGATTCTCTCGGCGGAAATGATGTTGCGCCACATGGGTTGGACCGAAGCGGCCGACCTGATCATCAAGGGCACCAACGGCGCGATTTCGGCCAAGACCGTGACCTATGACTTCGAACGCCTCATGGACGGCGCCAAGCTGGTGTCATCCTCGGGCTTCGGCGATGCACTGATCTCGCACATGTAAGCGGATCGGCGCTCAACACAAATGCCCGGCTCGATCTCTCGAGCCGGGCATTTGTGTTTCTGGAAGGGCTAGACGGCGGTCAATGGCTGATCTTGGCTATTGACTGGGGCTGGCGCGTCTTCGATCTTGATCGGTTCGATGTTGACCGCGTGCAGCCCCTTGGGGCCCTGGATGACCTCGAACTTCACAGGCTGGCCAGCCTTCAAGGTTCTGTAGCCTTCCATCTGGATAGCTGAGTAATGGGCGAAGAGGTCTTCATCGTCCATGCCAGCGGCGATAATGAAACCGAAGCCCTTGGCATTGTTGAACCACTTCACCTTGCCACTCATCTTGACGACCGACATAAATCATATCCCTCTGCAATGCACTCCATCACTGGAGTATCATCCAGTCCATCCGCAGGCTAATCTTGAAAACAGGATAGATTCCACGGACCTTTTTAACCCACGATGGGCTCTATTGGTTGTAACACCGATTCGCCGATAGTCAAGGTGACCGGGTGGTCGTGGTTGAAATCACCCTAAAGCGCCCCCATCACTGTATTCGCCAACTAAACGAACCTTTCTTTCCATGCATGCAGTCAGCCAGATTCGACTAACATTCAATCAGGATCGCCCGGATCTACACGACGACGATTCCGCAGGCATTGCTGTTCAGGAAGCAAAGCCGGCATTGCAGGCGCCACCGATGTACAAGGTGGTTTTGTTCAACGATGACTACACACCGATGGATTTCGTCGTCGAAGTGCTCGAGGTGTTTTTTAACCTGAATCGCGAGCTGGCGACCAAGGTCATGCTGGCCGTTCATACAGAGGGACGGGCAGTATGTGGAGTGTTTACCCGCGACATCGCCGAGACAAAGGCCATGCAGGTCAACCAGTACGCCCGGGAAAGCCAGCATCCGCTACTCTGTGAAATCGAGAAGGACGGTTAACGCCGACCACTTGGGTATGAGGTGAAGCTATGTTAAACCGCGAGCTCGAAGTCACCCTCAATCTTGCCTTCAAGGAGGCTCGTTCGAAGCGTCATGAATTCATGACCGTCGAACACCTGTTGCTGGCCCTATTGGATAACGAGGCCGCCGCCACCGTCTTGCGTGCCTGCGGCGCGAACCTCGACAAACTCAAGCATGACCTGCAGGAGTTCATCGACTCCACCACGCCCCTGATCCCCGTTCATGACGAAGATCGGGAGACCCAGCCAACCCTGGGTTTCCAGCGTGTCTTGCAGCGTGCTGTCTTTCATGTACAGAGCTCGGGTAAGCGGGAAGTCACCGGTGCCAACGTGCTGGTCGCCATTTTCAGCGAACAGGAAAGCCAGGCTGTGTTCCTGCTCAAGCAACAGAGCGTTGCGCGCATCGATGTCGTCAACTACATCGCCCATGGCATTTCCAAGGTGCCGGGGCATGGTGATCATTCCGAAGGTGAGCAGGACATGCAGGATGAGGAGGGCGGTGAATCGTCTTCTTCGGGCAATCCGCTGGACGCCTATGCCAGCAATCTGAACGAACTGGCGCGCCAGGGCCGTATCGATCCGCTGGTTGGGCGCGAGGCCGAAGTCGAGCGCGTTGCGCAGATCCTGGCCCGGCGGCGCAAGAACAACCCGTTGCTGGTGGGCGAGGCGGGCGTGGGCAAGACGGCCATTGCCGAAGGCCTGGCCAAGCGCATTGTCGACAGCCAGGTGCCTGACCTGCTGGCCAATAGCGTGGTGTATTCCCTGGACCTGGGTGCCCTGCTGGCCGGTACCAAATACCGTGGCGATTTCGAGAAGCGCTTCAAGGCGTTGCTCGGCGAGCTTAAAAAACGTCCGCAGGCGATCCTGTTCATCGACGAGATCCACACCATCATTGGTGCCGGGGCGGCGTCGGGTGGGGTGATGGATGCCTCTAACCTGCTCAAGCCGTTGCTCTCCTCGGGCGATATCCGTTGCATCGGTTCGACGACGTTCCAGGAATTTCGCGGGATCTTCGAGAAGGATCGGGCCTTGGCCCGGCGCTTCCAGAAGGTCGACGTGTCCGAGCCTTCGGTGGAAGACACCATCGGCATCCTGCGCGGCCTGAAAGGGCGTTTCGAGCTGCACCACAACATCGAATACAGCGATGAAGCCCTGCGTGCGG
The DNA here is from genome assembly GCF_057809015.1 of Pseudomonas sp. FG6. Lineage (NCBI taxonomy): Bacteria > Pseudomonadati > Pseudomonadota > Gammaproteobacteria > Pseudomonadales > Pseudomonadaceae > Pseudomonas > Pseudomonas sp. FG6. The sequence continues at coordinate 75,783 of NZ_JBMDJD010000020.1, read as the reverse complement.
CGGCTGAACTGGCCTCGCGCTACATCAACGACCGGCACATGCCGGACAAGGCCATCGACGTCATCGACGAGGCGGGAGCCTACCAGCGGCTGCAACCGGTGGAAAAACGCGTCAAGCGCATCGAAGTGCCTCAGGTCGAGGACATCGTGGCGAAAATTGCGCGGATTCCACCCAAGCATGTCACCAGTTCCGATAAGGAGCTGCTGCGCAACCTGGAGCGGGATCTCAAGCTGACGGTGTTCGGCCAGGACGCGGCCATCGACTCGCTGTCGACGGCCATCAAGCTGTCCCGCGCCGGCCTCAAGTCGCCGGACAAACCGGTGGGTTCCTTCCTGTTCGCCGGTCCTACCGGCGTCGGCAAGACCGAGGCGGCACGGCAGCTGGCCAAGGCGATGGGCATCGAACTGGTTCGTTTCGACATGTCCGAGTACATGGAGCGCCACACAGTGTCGCGCCTGATCGGTGCGCCTCCGGGTTATGTCGGTTTCGACCAGGGCGGCCTGTTGACCGAGGCCATTACCAAACAGCCGCATTGCGTACTGCTGCTCGATGAAATCGAGAAGGCGCATCCGGAAGTCTTCAACCTGCTCCTGCAGGTGATGGACCACGGTACGCTGACCGACAACAACGGGCGCAAGGCGGATTTCCGCAATGTGATCCTCATCATGACCACCAACGCCGGTGCCGAAACCGCGGCGCGTGCTTCGATCGGCTTTACCCATCAGGATCACTCGTCCGATGCGATGGAAGTGATCAAGAAGAGCTTCACGCCTGAGTTCCGCAACCGCCTGGATACCATTATCCAGTTCGGTCGCCTCAGTCATGAAGTCATCAAGAGCGTGGTGGACAAGTTCCTCACCGAACTCCAGGCGCAGCTCGAAGACAAGCGGGTATTGCTGGAGGTTACCGATGCGGCGCGCAGCTGGCTGGCCGAAGGTGGCTACGATGTGACGATGGGGGCACGGCCGATGGCTCGCCTGATCCAGGACAAGATCAAGCGTCCGCTGGCCGAGGAAATCCTCTTTGGCGAACTGGCCGAGCATGGCGGTGTGGTTCACATCGACATCAAGGACGGCGAACTGACCTTCGACTTCGAAACCACGGCCGAAATGGCTTGATCGTTACCCGCAATAAAGCAGAAGGCGCCTAAAGGCGCCTTTTTGCTGTTTCCAGCTGCACCGAGAATCCCTTGTGGGAACTGTGTGTTTCTGGATAAGCCTGGACAAACAAAAACGCCCGGCATTGGCCGGGCGTCTTGTATTGACTTGTTAGCGAGCGCGGTAAGTGATGCGCCCTTTGCTCAAGTCATAGGGCGTCAGCTCGACGCGCACTTTGTCGCCGGTAAGAATACGAATGTAGTTCTTGCGCATCTTGCCGGAGATGTGCGCGGTTACGACGTGCCCATTTTCCAACTCCACGCGAAACATGGTGTTGGGCAGGGTGTCGACGACAGTGCCTTCCATTTCGAAGCTGTCTTCTTTCGACATGCAGTAAAGCCCTCGGTATCCAATGAATGGCCCGGTGCAACTGCGCCAGGCAAAAGCGGCGTGCATTGTGCCCGAAAAAGGGGGGGCAAGCCAAGGGGTTCTAGTTTAGGACAACCCAACGCTGGTTAATCAGCAGTTCGATGGGGCGATATTGGGTCTTGTAGTTCATCTTCTTGCAGTTCTTGATCCAGTAGCCCAGGTACACCGCGTCCAGCCCCAGGCGCCGGGATTCGTTGATCTGCCAGAGGATGGCGAAGCGTCCGAGACTGCGTCGCTCTTCGTCCGGCTCGTAGAAGGTGTACACCGCTGAAAGCCCGTTGGGCAAAAGGTCCGTGACGGCAATGGCCACCAGCCTGCCTTCGAGGCGAAATTCATAGAAGCGGGAAAACGGCAGGTCGCGCACCAGGAACGTCGAGAATTGATCGCGGCTGGGCGGGTACATGTCGCCATCGGCATGGCGCTGCTCGATGTAGCGCTGGTACAGGTCGAAATATTCCTCGTTGAATTGCGGCTTGGCCGGCCGGACCTGCAGGTCGGCGTTGCGCTTGAAAATGCGTTTCTGCTGGCGGTTGGGGGTGAATTGAGCCACGGGGATGCGCGCCGGAACGCACGCATTGCAATGCTGGCAATGGGGCCGGTAGAGATGATCACCACTGCGACGAAAGCCCATTTCCGACAGGTCTGCGTAGACGTGCACATCCATGGGCTGGCTAGGGTCGAGGAACAGCGTCGTGGCCTGCTCCTCGGGCAGGTAACTGCAAGAGTGGGGTTGAGTGGCATAAAACTTCAAGCGCGCCAACTCGGTCATGATCAACCCTCGGGATAAGCTTTGAATTTAATTGTAAGCCACGCGCGCCAATGGCGCTCAGCAAACCCATGTCGCGTGATTGGGCTGGTCCAGGTGTGCCTTGAGGTAACCGGCAAATGCCTGGCGTGGGATCGAGCGCGCGCCCAGGCTGTGCAGGTGTTCGGTGGGCATCTGGCAGTCTATCAGTACGAAACCGGCCTCCTTGAGGTGTTGGACCAGGGTGGCGAAGCCGAATTTCGACGCGTTGTCGGCCCGGCTGAACATGGATTCGCCGAAAAACAGCTGGCCCATCGCCAGGCCGTACAGGCCGCCCACCATCAGGCCCTGGTCCCAGACCTCGACCGAATGGGCGAAGCCACGGCGATGCAGTTCCAGATAAGCGGTTTGCATGGCCTCGGTGATCCAGGTGCCCTCGGCATACTCGCGCGGTGCGGCGCAGGCCTTGATGACTGCGGCAAAGTCCTTGTCGAAGGTCACCTCGTAGCGGCGCTTGCGCAAGAGCTTGCCGAGGCTGCGCGAGACGTGCAATTCGTCGGGAAACAGCACAGTGCGCGGGTCCGGTGACCACCAGAGGATGGGTTGGCCTTCGGAGAACCAGGGGAAGCAGCCGTGGCGATAGGCCTGGATCAGCCGGTCGGCGGATAAATCGCCGCCGGCGGCCAGCAACCCGTTGGGGTCGCGCATGGCTTTTTCCAAGGGTGGAAAATCGAACGAATTGCGTTGTAACCAAGTCAGCATTGTCATTCGCTTGCAGACGGGAGGGTGGCGGGCGCTTATGCGGACGAATTGTGGCGAGGGGATAAATTCCCTCGCCACATTGGCTCGAAGATTAACCGTCAAACGGGCGGGATGTCATCGAGATACTTCTCGGCATCGAGTGCGGCCATGCACCCGGCGCCGGCCGAGGTGATGGCCTGGCGGTAGACGTGGTCGGCCACATCGCCCGCCGCGAAAACCCCGTCTATGTCGGTGGCGGTGGCATTGCCCTCGCTGCCGCCGCGCACCCGCAGGTAGCCGTTGTGCATTGCCAGTTGGCCCTGGAACAGATCGGTGTTGGGTTTATGGCCGATGGCGATGAATACGCCGGCCAGCGCGAGCGTACTGGTTTCGCCGCTCTGGCTGTTGCGCAGGCGCGCCCCGGTCACGCCACTGGCATCGCCCAGGACTTCATCCAGATTCTGGTTCCAGTGCAACTGGATGTTACCGTTGGTCGCCTTTTCGAAGAGCTTGTCCTGCAGGATTTTCTCCGAGCGCAGCTTGTCGCGGCGGTGGACCAGATGCACTCGCTTGGCGATGTTGGAGAGGTAGAGGGCTTCCTCGACCGCGGTATTGCCGCCGCCGACCACGGCCACCACCTGGTTTCGGTAGAAAAATCCATCGCAGGTCGCACAGGCGGAAACGCCTTTGCCGGCAAAGGTTTCTTCCGAGGGCAGGCCCAGGTATTGGGCCGATGCGCCGGTGGCGATGATCAGTGCGTCGCAGGTGTAGGTGCCGCTGTCGCCAATGAGTTCGAACGGCCGCTGCTGCAACTTGGCGGTGTGGATGTGGTCGTAGACGATCTGTGTGTCGAAGCGCTCGGCGTGCCGTTGCATGCGCTCCATCAGCACCGGGCCGGTCAGGCCTTCGACGTCGCCGGGCCAGTTGTCGACTTCCACGGTGGTGGTGAGCTGGCCGCCGGCCTGCAGCCCGGTGATGACAACGGGTTTGAGGTTGGCGCGGGCGGCGTAGACAGCCGCGCTGTAACCGGCAGGGCCGGAGCCGAGGATGATCAGGCGTGAATGCTTCACTTCACTCATAAAAAACACCTCATAAGCCTTTGTCACAAAAGACAATGCATGCTCCAATTGGGGCTTGCGCATTGCGTTTTTGGCTATGCTGGTAGCCGGGCGTGCGGGCAATGCCTTGGGGCTGACAAACCCGTACAATGCTTGAGTTTTGAACGCGGGATGGGCTAAAGATCAAAATCTTCGGCAACACCTGCGGTTTTCGGGATGACCGCCACAGTGGTAAAAATAGTACCGGTTGTGTGCATTCACTTTTTTTACCTGCTCGGATGAGCAGTTTTTTATCGTCGTTCAACAGATGGACGCGCCATAGGCGCAGGAAAAGAAGCGTTTTGAAGAAATCCACCGCAGCACCCAAAACAGTCGTTCCGCTCTGGCGCCAGCAACTGCACTACCGGCTCAAGGAAGGTGCATTGATCGCCATCGGAGCCTTGTGTCTGTTCCTGATGATGGCCTTGCTGACCTACGGCAAGGACGATCCGGGCTGGAGCCACAACAGCAAGATCGACGACGTGCAGAACTTCGGCGGTCCGGCCGGTTCCTACAGCGCCGACATCCTGTTCATGGTGCTGGGTTACTTTGCCTACATCTTCCCGCTGCTGCTGGCGATCAAGGCGTATCAGATCTTCCGTCAGCGCCACGAACCGTGGCTGTGGAGTGGCTGGCTGTTCTCCTGGCGCCTGATCGGCCTGGTGTTCCTGGTGCTCTCGGGGGCTGCGCTGGCCCATATCCATTTCCACGCCCCCACTGGCCTGCCGGCCGGGGCGGGCGGCGCGCTGGGGGAAAGCCTCGGCGACCTGGCCCGCAACGCCCTGAATATCCAGGGCAGCACGCTGCTGTTCATCGCCCTGTTCCTGTTTGGCCTGACGGTGTTCACCGACCTGTCGTGGTTCAAGGTCATGGACGTCACCGGCAAGATCACCCTGGACCTGATCGAATTGATCCAGGGTGCGCTGAACCGCTGGTGGGCGGCGCGCACCGAGCGCAAGCAATTGGTGGCGCAGCTGCGCGAAGTCGACGACCGGGTTCATGACGTGGTGGCCCCGACGGTGCCGGACAAGCGTGAGCAGGCCAAGGTCAAGGAGCGCCTGATCGAGCGTGAGCAGGCCTTGAGCAAGCACATGTCCGAGCGCGAGAAACAGGTGCCGCCCGTCATCACCGTGGCCCCGCCCAAGGCCCCGGAACCGAGCAAGCGCGTGCAGAAAGAGAAACAGGCGCCGCTGTTCGTCGACAGCGCCGTGGAAGGCACCTTGCCGCCGATCTCCATCCTGGATCCGGCCGAAAAGAAACAACTCAACTATTCCCCCGAATCCCTGGCGGCCGTCGGCCACTTGCTGGAGATCAAGCTCAAGGAGTTCGGTGTCGAGGTCACGGTGGATTCGATCCACCCGGGCCCGGTCATTACCCGCTACGAAATCCAGCCGGCCGCCGGTGTGAAGGTCAGCCGCATCGCCAACCTGGCGAAGGACCTCGCGCGCTCCCTGGCCGTGACCAGCGTGCGGGTGGTAGAAGTAATTCCCGGCAAGACCACGGTGGGCATCGAGATTCCCAACGAGGACCGGCAGATCGTGCGCTTCTCCGAAGTGCTGTCGACCCCCGAGTACGACAACCACAAGTCGCCGGTCACCTTGGCCCTGGGCCACGACATCGGCGGCAAGCCGGTCATCACCGACCTGGCGAAGATGCCGCACTTGCTGGTGGCCGGTACCACCGGTTCCGGTAAGTCGGTGGGCGTGAACGCGATGATCCTGTCGATCCTGTTCAAGTCCGGCCCGGATGACGCCAAGCTGATCATGATCGACCCGAAGATGCTCGAACTGTCGATCTATGAAGGCATTCCGCACCTGCTGTGCCCGGTGGTGACCGACATGAAGGACGCCGCCAACGCCTTGCGCTGGAGCGTCGCCGAGATGGAGCGCCGCTACAAGCTGATGGCGAAGATGGGCGTGCGCAACCTGTCGGGTTTCAACGCCAAGGTCAAGGAAGCCGAGGAAGCCGGTACGCCGTTGAGCGACCCGCTGTACCACCGCGAGAATATCCACGACGAAGCGCCGCTGCTGCACAAGCTGCCGACCATCGTGGTGGTGGTGGACGAATTCGCCGACATGATGATGATCGTCGGCAAGAAGGTCGAGGAACTGATCGCCCGTATCGCCCAGAAGGCCCGTGCGGCAGGTATCCACCTGATCCTCGCCACGCAGCGACCGTCGGTGGACGTGATCACCGGCCTGATCAAGGCCAACATCCCGACCCGCATGGCGTTCCAGGTGTCGAGCAAGATCGACTCGCGGACCATCATCGACCAGGGTGGCGCCGAGCAGTTGCTCGGCCATGGTGACATGCTCTACATGCCGCCGGGCACCAGTTTGCCGATCCGGGTCCACGGTGCGTTCGTGTCCGACGACGAGGTTCATCGCGTGGTGGAAGCCTGGAAGCTGCGCGGCGCGCCGGAATACAACGACGACATCCTCAACGGCGTCGAGGAGGCCGGCAGCGGCTTCGAGGGCGGCGGTGGCGGTGGCGACGAAGATGCGGAAACCGATGCGCTCTACGACGAAGCAGTGCAGTTCGTCCTGGAAAGCCGCCGGGCTTCGATTTCAGCGGTCCAGCGCAAGCTGAAGATCGGCTACAACCGCGCCGCTCGCATGATCGAGGCCATGGAAATGGCCGGGGTCGTGACGGCCATGAACACCAACGGCTCGCGCGAAGTATTGGCGCCGGGCCCGATGCGCGACTAACGACCCGGGTGGCCTGGCAACAGGTCGCTCGCCCCCCAAGACTTCATGAGGACTCCCATGCGCCTGATTCGCATGTTGCTGTTGCCCGTACTGGCCCTGACCACCTTGTCGGCCCATGCCGAGGAAAAGGATGTGGCTCGCCTGACTCAGTTGCTGGACGGTTCCAAGACCCTGACCGCACGCTTTTCCCAGCTGACCCTCGACGGCAGCGGCACCCAGTTGCAGGAAACCGCCGGTGAGATGGCGGTGCAGCGTCCAGGCCTGTTCTACTGGCACACCGATGCGCCGGCCGAACAACTGATGGTGTCCGATGGCAAGAAGGTTTCCCTGTGGGACCCGGACCTGGAGCAGGTCACCATCAAGACCCTCGATCAGCGTCTGACCCAGACCCCGGCGCTGTTGCTTTCCGGGGACATTTCCAAGATCAGCCAGAGTTTCGACATCAGTGCCAAGGAAGCCGGTGGCGTGATTGACTTCACCCTCAAGCCCAAGACCAAGGACAGCCTGTTCGACAGCCTGCGCCTGTCGTTCCGCAACGGTCTGGTCAACGACATGCAACTGATCGACAGCGTCGGCCAGCGCACCAACATCCTGTTCACCGGGGTCAAGGCCAACGAGCCGATCGCGGCGTCCAAGTTCAAGTTCGACATTCCCAAGGGTGCGGATGTGATCCAGGAATAATCCAAAACCCCTGTGGGAAGTGACCTGTGGGAGCAAGGCCTTGCTCCCACAGAGCGGCTCCGGCAGAGAGAATCGGCATCAGGACCCAGCGGAGGTCACGTAAGTAGTGATGGACCTGTTTCGAAGCGCCCCGATAGCCCAGCCATTGGCCGCGCGCCTGCGCGCGACCAACCTGGATGAGTACGTCGGCCAGGAGCATGTGCTCGCCCGTGGCAAGCCCTTGCGTGAAGCGCTGGAGCAGGGGGCGCTGCATTCGATGATCTTCTGGGGGCCGCCGGGCGTGGGCAAGACCACCCTGGCACGGCTGCTGGCGGAAGTCTCGGATGCGCATTTCGAAACCGTGTCGGCGGTGCTCGCCGGGGTCAAGGAGATCCGACAGGCGGTGGAAGTGGCCAAGCAGCAGGCCGGCCAATACGGCAAGCGCACCATCCTGTTCGTCGACGAAGTGCACCGTTTCAACAAGTCCCAGCAGGACGCCTTCCTGCCCTACGTCGAAGACGGCACGCTGATCTTCATCGGCGCGACCACCGAAAACCCCTCATTCGAACTCAATAACGCCTTGCTCTCGCGGGCGCGAGTCTATGTGCTCAAGAGCCTCGACGAGGCGGCGATGCGCAAGCTGGTGCATCGGGCGTTGAGCGAGGAACGCGGCTTGGGCAAGCGCCAGCTGAGCCTGAGTGACGAAGGGTTCCAGATGCTGTTTTCGGCTGCCGATGGCGACGGCCGGCGCTTGCTCAACCTGCTGGAAAACGCCTCGGACCTGGCCGAAGACCACAGCGAGATCGGTGTCGAGCTGTTGCAAAGCCTGTTGGGCGATACCCGCCGTCGTTTCGACAAGGGTGGCGAGGCGTTCTACGACCAGATTTCGGCGCTGCACAAATCCATCCGGGGTTCCAACCCCGACGCCGCCTTGTACTGGTTTGCGCGCATGATCGACGGCGGTTGCGATCCGCTGTACCTGGCGCGGCGGGTGGTGCGCATGGCCAGCGAAGACATCGGCAATGCCGATCCGCGGGCGCTGAGCCTGTGCCTGGCAGCGTGGGATGTGCAGGAGCGCCTCGGCAGCCCGGAGGGCGAGCTGGCCGTGGCCCAGGCCATCACCTACCTGGCCTGTGCGCCGAAAAGCAACGCGGTGTACATGGGCTTCAAGGCGGCGATGCGCAGCGCTGCCGAACATGGCTCCCTCGAAGTGCCGTTGCACCTGCGCAACGCACCGACCAAGCTCATGAAGCAATTGGGCTATGGCGAAGAATACCGTTACGCCCACGATGAGCCGGACGCCTACGCGGCCGGTGAAGATTACTTCCCCGAAGAGCTCGAACCTCAGCGCTTCTACCAACCGGTGCCCCGTGGCCTGGAGTTGAAGATCGGCGAAAAGCTCAATCATTTGGCACAACTGGATCGCTTGAGCCCACGGCAGCGGAGAAAACCTTGATCCCCTTGGTCCTTGCAGTCTCCGCCGGTGGCATTGCCGGCACCCTGGCCCGTTTCGCCACCAGCAACTGGGTCAGCGCAAATTGGCCGCGGCACTTCTATACCGCGACGCTGGCCGTTAATATCGTGGGCTGTCTGCTGATCGGCGTTTTATACGGCCTGTTTTTGATTCGCCCGGAGGTGCCTGTCGAAGTGCGCGCCGGGCTCATCGTCGGCTTCCTCGGCGGCCTGACGACGTTTTCATCCTTTTCACTGGATACGGTGCGCCTGCTGGAAAGCGGGCAGGTGCCGCTGGCCCTGGGCTATGCGGCCATCAGCGTATTCGGCGGGCTGATCGCCACCTGGGCCGGCCTGTCCCTGACCAAACTTATCTAAACGAGAGACCGACATGCTCGATTCCAAACTGTTACGTAGCAACCTTCAGGACGTAGCGGACCGCCTGGCATCCCGTGGCTTCGCCCTGGATGTCGCGCGTATCGAAGCGCTGGAGGAACAGCGCAAGACCGTCCAGACCCTTACTGAAAAGCTACAGGCCGAGCGCAATGCGATCTCCAAGAGCATTGGCCAGGCCAAGCAGCGCGGCGAAGACATCGCGCCGTTGATGGCGAACGTCGAGAGCATGGGCACCGAGCTCAACAACGGCAAGCTGGCCCTGGACAAGATCCAGACCGAGCTGGACTCGATCCTGCTGGGCATTCCGAACCTGCCGCACGAATCGGTGCCGGTGGGTGAAGACGAAGAGGGCAACGTCGAAGTGCGCCGTTGGGGCACGCCGAAGGCGTTCGATTTCCCGGTACAGGACCACGTGGCCCTGGGCGAGAAGTTCGGCTGGCTGGATTTCGAAACCGCCGCCAAGCTGTCCGGCGCCCGTTTTGCCCTGCTGCGCGGGCCGATTGCCCGTCTGCATCGCGCCCTGGCGCAGTTCATGATCAACCTGCACGTCACCGAGCACGGTTACGAGGAAGCCTACACGCCGTACCTGGTCCAGGCCCCGGCCTTGCAGGGTACCGGCCAGTTGCCGAAGTTCGAGGAAGACCTGTTCAAGATCGGTCGCGAAGGCGAGGCCGACCTGTACCTGATCCCGACCGCCGAGGTCTCGCTGACCAACATCGTGGCCGGCGAGATCGTCGACGCCAAGCAACTGCCGATCAAGTTCGTCGCCCATACGCCATGCTTCCGCAGTGAAGCCGGGGCGTCGGGTCGTGACACCCGCGGCATGATCCGCCAGCACCAGTTCGACAAGGTCGAGATGGTCCAGATCGTTGAACCGTCGAAATCCATGGAAGCTCTGGAAAGCCTGACCGGCAACGCCGAGAAGGTCCTGCAACTGCTGGAGCTGCCATACCGCACCCTGGCGCTGTGCACCGGTGACATGGGCTTCAGCGCGGTCAAGACCTACGACCTGGAAGTCTGGATCCCGAGCCAGGACAAGTATCGCGAGATTTCGTCGTGCTCCAACTGCGGCGATTTCCAGGCTCGTCGCATGCAAGCGCGTTTCCGCAATCCGGAAACCGGCAAGCCGGAACTGGTCCACACCCTCAACGGCTCCGGCCTGGCGGTGGGTCGTACCCTGGTAGCGGTGCTGGAAAACTACCAGCAGGCCGACGGCTCGATCCGTGTGCCTGAAGTCTTGAAGCCGTACATGGGTGGTATCGAGGTCATCGGCTAAATGGACTACTTGCCACTGTTCCACAACCTGCGCGGCAGTCGCGTGCTGGTGGTTGGCGGCGGGGAGATCGCCTTGCGCAAATCCCGTCTGCTGGCCGACGCCGGCGCGCTGCTGCGGGTGGTCGCACCGCACATCGAGCCGCAATTGCGCGAGTTGGTCGGTGGCAGCGGTGGCGAGTGCGTCCTGCGCGGTTACCTTGAAGCGGACATGGACGGCTGCGGCCTGATCATCGCCGCAACCGACGACGAATCGCTCAACGCCCAGGTCTCGGCCGATGCGCACAAGCGTTGTGTGCCGGTCAATGTGGTGGACGCGCCGGCCCTGTGCAGCGTGATCTTCCCGGCCATTGTCGATCGCTCGCCATTGGTGATCGCGGTGTCCAGTGGCGGCGACGCGCCGGTGCTGGCGCGCCTGATCCGGGCCAAGCTGGAGACCTGGATCCCCGCCACCTACGGGCAATTGGCCGGATTGGCGGCGCGCTTTCGCAACCAGGTAAAGGGCTTGTTTCCGGACGTGCAGCAACGCCGGGCGTTCTGGGAAGAGGTTTTCCAGGGGCCCATCGCCGACCGTCAACTGGCTGGCCAGGGCGCCGAGGCCGAGCGCCTGTTGCAGGCGAAGATCGCCGGCCAGGCACCGGACGCGCCGGGCGAGGTCTATCTGGTCGGTGCCGGGCCGGGTGATCCGGACCTGCTGACCTTCCGCGCCTTGCGCCTGATGCAGCAGGCGGACGTGGTGTTGTACGACCGCCTGGTGGCGCCAGCGATCCTTGAGCTGTGCCGGCGGGATGCCGAGCGGGTCTACGTCGGCAAGCGGCGCGCCGAGCATGCGGTGCCCCAGGACCAGATCAACCAGCAACTGGTGGACCTGGCCCGGCAGGGCAAGCGTGTGGTGCGGTTGAAGGGGGGCGATCCGTTCATCTTCGGTCGCGGTGGCGAGGAAATCGAAGAACTGGCGGCCCAAGGCATTCCGTTCCAGGTCGTCCCCGGCATCACCGCCGCCAGTGGTTGCGCGGCCTATGCCGGCATTCCACTGACCCATCGCGACTACGCGCAGTCAGTGCGTTTCATCACCGGTCATCTCAAGGACGGTAGCAGCGACCTGCCCTGGGCCGACTTGGTGGCGCCGGCCCAGACGCTGGTGTTCTACATGGGATTGGTAGGGCTGCCGATGATCTGCAGCGAGCTGATCAAGCACGGTCGCGCAGCGGACACGCCGGCGGCGTTGATCCAGCAGGGCACCACTTCAAACCAGCGGGTGTTTACCGGCACCCTGGCGGACCTGCCGTTGCTGGTGGCCGAGCATGAGGTTCATGCGCCGACGCTGGTGATCGTTGGGGAAGTGGTGCAACTGCGCGAGAAGCTGGCGTGGTTTGAAGGGGCGCAGGAGCAGGTCTAGGAAGACCGCGTCGCGCCTAATCGCGAGCAGGCTCGCTCCCACAGTTGATCGCGTCTAACCATGAATCTGTGGCTGTACACGGTCCACTGTGGGAACGAGCCTGCTCGCGATTGGTCTTCAAAGGCAATAAAAATCCTGGATCAATCCCCAGCCCCAAGCCAAATCCCTTTCCCCAACAACCGCTCCCGATCATGGGCAACCCCAAAATCCTGCCACGGCCCCTTGGGCACGATCCCATTAGGGTTGATGGTCTTGTGGCTGCCGTAGTAGTGCCCCTGGATGTGAGTGAAGTCCACCGTCTCGGCAATCCCCGGCCACTGGTACAGCTCCCGCAGCCAGTTCGACAGGTTCGGGTAATCGGCGATGCGCCGCAGGTTGCACTTGAAGTGCCCGAAATACACCGCGTCGAAACGAATCAGGGTGGTGAACAGCCGGATGTCGGCCTCGGTCAGGTATTCGCCGGCCAGGTAGCGCCGGGTTTGCAGTAACGCATCCAACCGGTCCAGTTCGGCAAACAGCTCGTCGAAGGCGGTTTCATAGGCGGCTTGGGCAGTAGCGAAACCGGCGCGGTAGACGCCGTTGTTCACCGCCGGGTAGATCCGCTCGTTGAGTGCATCGATGGTGCCGCGCAGGTGTTCGGGGTAGAGGTCGAGGTGGTTGCCGGTCAGGCCATCGAAGGCGCTGTTGAACATGCGGATGATTTCCGCCGATTCATTGTTGACGATGCGCTGTTGGCGTATGTCCCAAAGGGCCGGAACAGTAACGCGACCCGTGTAGTCCGGCGTGTCGGCGGTGTAGCGCTGGTGCAGGAAGTTCAGGTTATCCAGTTTGTCGCCGGTAGAGCCGTGGGCCTGGTCGAAGGTCCAGCCGTTTTCCAGCATCAGGTAGCTGACCACCGAGACGTCGATCAGGTCTTCCAGGCCCTTGAGCTTGCGGACAATCAGCGTGCGATGGGCCCAGGGACAGGCCAGGGACACGTACAAGTGGTAGCGCCCGGCCTCTGCGGCAAACCCGCTGCTGCCGTCAGCCGTGATCCAATGACGGCGTTGCGCCTGTTCGCGCTGGAACGTGCCGTCCTTGCTCTCATACCACCGGTCCTGCCAGCGGCCCTCGACTAACAAACCCATCTCGCTCTCCTCGCCAATAAACGTTGGAGGTGAGTCTATTCCGATAGGTTCGAACTAAAAGCGCAAAGGTTGGGCGTTTATGATCGATCAGATCGATCTATCCCGCGCCTCCCAATACTGGCGGGCCTTGTCGAACGCTTCTTCGCGAGTATCACCCAGGCCACGCAGGGCCAAAGCCATGGTGGCGATCAAGGCCAGTTGCGGATAGCTGTCTTCAACGTCGCCGCGCCAAATGGCTTTCAAGTGCTCGGGGTCGAGGCTCTCCGGTTTGACGTGGCGTTGCTCGGCCAGTCGCGGCCATTCCTCGTCCCAGCTCACGCCACCCGTGGTGCCATACAGGTGGCTGTCGGCATCCGGGTTGATCTCGATTTCGCCGCCGTCGCCCTTGATGACGATGGCGGTATCACCGAGCAAGCCGCTGGCCTCGCGATGCACGGCCTGGTAGCCCGGATGGAAGATACTTTGCAAACCGCAACGAGCGGCCAGCGGGTTGAGGATCCGCGCCAGGGAGTGGATCGGCGAGCGCAGGCCCAAGGTGTTGCGTAGGTCGATCATGCGCTGCATTTGCGGCGCCCAGTCCACCAGCGGCATGAAGGCCAGGCCACCGTTGTCCAGGGCGTTGCCGACCTGTTGCCAGTCGCGGCACAGCGGGATCTGCAAGAACCCCAACAGTTGTTCGGTGTAGAGCCGGCCGGCGGTGTGGGCGCCGCCACCGTGCATGAAGATCCGCACGCCGTTCTGCCCAAGGCACTTGGCCGCCAGCAGGTACCACGGCAGGTGGCGTTTCTTGCCAGCGTAGGTCGGCCAGTCGAGGTCCACCGCCAGCGCCGGGATCACCAGGCGCTCACGCAGGGCTTGGGTGAAACCGGCCATCTCTTCGGCGCTTTCTTCCTTGTGCCGCAACAGCATCAGGAAGGCGCCCAGTTGGGTGTCCTCGACCTTTTCGTCGAGCACCAGGCCCATGGCCTCGCGCGCTTCTTCGCGGGTCAGGTTGCGGGCGCCGCGCTTGCCTTTGCCAAGGATGCGCACGAATTGGGCGAACGGGTGTTCGGCCGGAGTCTCGAGGGTCAGCGGTGCAAGATCGGTCATAAGCAATTCGTCGGTTTGGGCAGGCCCGCCAGCTTGGCGGCGAGTTTGGCGGGAGTGCCTTTGAACAGTCGGTTCAGGTGCAGGCTGTTGCCTTTGTCCGTGCCCAATTTCAGCGCAGCGTACTTGATCAGCGGCCGGGTCGCGGGGGACAGCTGGAATTCGTCGTAGAAGCTGCGCAGCAGTTCGAGGATCTCCCAGTGTTCTGGGCTCAGTTCGATGTCTTCGACGGCCGCCAGGGCGGTCGCTACGTCGGTCGACCAGTCCTTGCGGTCGGCCAGGTAGCCGTCCTTGTCCAGCGCGAGGGTGCGTTCGCCCACGTTCAGCGTCTTCATAACCAGGTGTTGACCTTGTCGTGTTCGATCGATAACTCGACGAAACCCGAATAGTTGATGGCTTCGGCCCAGTCGGGCGTGTCCAGGGCGCGAGCCTGGAGGTCTTCGGCGAGCACGAACAGATTCACGCCGGCGGCCTGCAGTGCTTCGAACGGTGGGCTGCCCGGTTGCAACGCATACGTCGCGTCGCCGCACAGCAGCAGCGCATCCTGTTTGCCCAGTACCCGCAGGCAACTGGCGAGGCGGTTATCGCCGAAGGGCGAATGAGACAACACATGCAAGGTCGACATCAGAGGGTGATCACCTGGTCGTAGCGGTCAATGAGCGCGGCGATGTCCGATGCGGTCAGCACGGTCACACCCTCCAGCGCCAGGGCATCGGTGGCGATTGCGCGTTCGGCGGCGCTGTCGGCGCAGAGGTACAGGTCCTCGACGCCGAACATCGGCAACGCCTGCAGGTTGGCGCTCAAATCCTTTTGCTGGACAGCCTTGGCGTTCTGGCCGGCGGTGAGCTGGAACACGCCGTCATCGAGAAACAGCAGGCCGATGGGCAGGTCGAAGGCGCCGCCGGCCAGGACGATGTCCAGCGCTTCCCGGGCGCCTGGGCCGGACCATGGGGCCTGGCGGCTAATGAGCAATAAAGACTTGGCCATCATGCACCTCCAAAGCAGATCAGGCGGTCGGCGTCCTGGATCGCATCGTGCAATTGGCCGAGCCCGGACAAGGTCCAGGGCGCTTCGACGCTGACGGCCGAGCGCTGGTAGCGCTGGGCCTCTTCGTCGTTCAGCACGCCACGGCGTAGTGCCGCCGCGATGCAGACCACGCCGTCGAGCTGGTTGTCGCGCACGAACGTGCGCCATTGCTGGGGCAGGTCCTGTTCATCCTGGGGTGTGACGACACTGGCGCAGGCGTTATAGACGCCGTCCTGGTAGAAAAACAGCCGCACGATCTCATGTCCACCCGCCAGCGCCGCCTGGGCAAACAGCAAGGCACGGCGGGAGGAGGGCGCATGGGCGGCGGAAAACAGCGCGATGGCGAATTTCATGACGGACCCGGTCAGCAAAACTGCGGCCATGATAAAGCTTTATGGGTGGGCGCAGTGCTACAGTCCGCTTTTTTTCCCGATGAGTGAATGCAATGCGAACGTTGACGGTGGCCCTGGCTGCAACCCTGTTGGCCGGTTGCGCGGGTTCGGTGATGGAACAGGCCAGGACCCAGGCCCCTTACAAGACATTGACCTCCGACAAGCCGGAACAGAACGTGGCCCAGTGCGTGAAATTCGCCTGGGAAGACGAAGCGGTGTTCGGCGTGGATGCCGGCGCTTACCTGCAACCGGGCAGGAAGGGCGGGTCGACGGTCTACACGCGCTCGGCCGAATCGTTTGTCGACCTGGCGACGGATGCCAGCGGTACCACGTTGAGCTATTACGCCAAGCACGACGACTTCGTGGCCAAGCGCCGGTTGGCGGCGTTGGCGACGTGTCTATAAGCAGATAGACCGAGGTGCCTGCTATCGCGAGCAGGCTCGCTCCCACAAGGGTTGCGATGCGACCGAAAGACTTCCATTCACCGCAGCCCGCTCCTACAGGGATCTGCGTTTCAGTCGGCCAGGCGCTTCTGGAAGAAGAAGTGCTGGTGCCCTGGCGGATAGTCATCGATCTGGCCGATGGGCGTGAAGCCGTGCTTGCGGTAGAACTCTGGTGCCTGGAAGTCGAAGGTGTCCAGCCAGATGCCCACGCAGTTCTTCTCCCTGGCCAGGGTTTCGGCCATTTGCATCAGGGTCGAGCCCGTGCCTTGGCCCCGGGCCTGTTCCGGCACCACCAGCAGTTCGATGTACAGCCAGCGAAAAAATACCCGGCCGTACAGTCCACCAACGATGGCGTCGTGTTCGTCGCGCACCAGCCAGGCAACCAGTTCGGGCGTCGTTCCACCGGTCTTGGCCGTGTTGTAGGCGCGCAGCGGGGCGAGGATGGCCTGGCGTTCTTCGTCGGTGGGCGCGTCCGTGCGTTCGATTCGTAGCGTCATTGACGATGTCCTAATGTGTGGAAGACCAACCCCAGGAGCCTATCCCAAAGAACGATCCTGACGTAAGCCGCTCGACGAGAAACAGGCGTGTTATGCAAACCGGGCCATACTGCCTATGGCCCTTGAAGCGCTCTCCGTTGCAACACCGGGTTGTCGCTGGGTTATCGAGTCGCTGCGCGGCAGCGATACTGTTTGAAGAGGGAAGGTCATGAACACCGCATTGCTGATCATCGATGTCCAGAACGCGCTGTGCAGCGGCGAAGAAGAATGCTTCGACGTCCAGCGCGTTATCCGGACCATCAACGACCTCAGTACCAAAGCCAGGGCACTCGGCTTGCCGGTGATCCTGATCCAGCACGAAGAGCTGCAAGGCTCGCTGGTGCACGGCACCGATGCCTGGCAACTGGCCGATGGCCTACTGACCGCTGCCCATGACCTGCGGGTACGCAAGACCACGCCGGACGCTTTCTACCAGACAGACCTGCAACCGCTGTTGCAAGCCCGAGGCATCGACCGGTTGGTGGTTTGTGGGTTGCAGACCGACTATTGCGTCAACGCCACCGTGCGCCAGGCCCATGCCCTGGGGTACGACGTGGTCTTGGTGGCCGACGCCCATTCCACCGTGGACAACGGCAGCATGGCGGCCGAGCAGATTATCGCCAACCACAACAATCGACTGGGACGGTTGAGCAGCGCGGTTTCGCGGATCGATGTGGTGCCGGCGGGTGAGATTCACCTGTAGCCGCTATCCGATGCCTGGACCGGTGGCAAGCCAGATTTGTGGTTTGGCTTGGGACAGACCTGTGGCGAGGGAGCTTGCTCCCGCTCGGTCGGTCCGACGCCTCGGGCGTAGCGACCGCAAAAAGCGAGGGCTGCTGCGCACCCCAGCGGGAGCGAGCTCCCTCGCCACAACATCCCTCCAACCACAACATTGCGTTGGTTCATTCCTGGCGGTGCTCAAGGCGCGCCGAACACCATCGTCCAGTAGATCCCCGCATCGCTGCTTGAGTCGGTCGCGGACGCTGCGCCCATCTGGGTGAACATCGGGTTCATCAGGTTCGCGCAATGGCCGGGGCTAGCCAGCCAGTCGCGCATGGCCTGGTTCGGCGAGCCTTGCCCGGCGGCGATGTTCTCGCCCAGCTTGCGCCCGCGATAACCCGCGCTCTTGGCGCGGTCGGCGACCGAGCGGCCATCCGGGTCCTGGTGGGCGAAATAGTTGCCGCGGGCCATGGCCCGGCTGTGTCCCTGGGCGGCGGTGCCGAGGGCGCCATTCCAACTCAATGGTCGCGTGGCGGCGAAGCGCTGGCGGCCGCACAGGCGCGACTGTGCCCTGGCGGCATTGACCTGGGCCAACAACGTCTTGTTGGCCGAGGCCGCGTCGGTCATCCGGCCCCCCATGGACTGTGCCAGCACCACCCGCCATTCATCACCGACCCGGTTGATGCCAATGTCGGTGTATTGGTTATCCAGCAGGGCTGAACAATGTTCGTCCGCCAGCATGTCGAAGGCTTCCTCGGCGTCCCGCGCGTCAGTCAGGCGAATGCTGCGCACGGCCTGGGCTTGATAGCCGGCGTCCTTGAGGCTCTCGCGCAGGCCACCCCGAAAGCCGATCGGCAGTTCCAGGCTGGACCTCAGCGCTAACGGCGGGGACGCGCGCACGGTGTGCCATTCGCATCGGCGGGACTGGCTCCGGTAATCGTTGATGGCGTCCGCCAGTTGCCGTTCGCCGCGGGCGTTGGCGGGGCTGGCAAACAAAGGCGAGAGGACAAGCAGGCACAGCGAAACGAAACGGCAAGAGCGAACAGGGTGGCGCATGGGACGAAC
Source organism: Pseudomonas sp. FG6 (assembly GCF_057809015.1). Lineage (NCBI taxonomy): Bacteria > Pseudomonadati > Pseudomonadota > Gammaproteobacteria > Pseudomonadales > Pseudomonadaceae > Pseudomonas > Pseudomonas sp. FG6. The sequence goes on along the minus strand of NZ_JBMDJD010000020.1, from coordinate 57,392 downwards.
GGCTCAAGAGGGGAATTGCCATGGCGCCAGGCTTGGCACCGATCCACCGGGAAACGCCTCGCCGTGGGCCGGTGAGGTTTTCTCGGCTGGGGTAGGACTGTGGGTTCGGGGACAAGTTTCAGGGCGGCGAAGACTTAAATCTTCAGGCCTGCGTGAGCTTCTTGTACGATGTCCTACCAGATAGTAAAACAATGTCCCCGTCCAATAATAAATAACGGAGAAACACACGATGGATGCTTCGCAAGCTGCAATCGGCGCCGATCAGGGCCGCCGGGTCTTCCTGAAAAAATCCCTGGTGGTCTCGGCCGCGGCCGCCACCCTGGGCAATCTGCCGGCGCTTGCCGAGGCCGAGCCGCTGAGCCAACGTTACCCGGACCCGCTGATCAATATCCTTGACCCCAGCTTCATGGACTTGCGCCTTTTCAACGCCAGTGTGGAAAAGCTCGCCACTGGCCTGCGCTGGGCGGAAGGGCCGGTGTGGGTCGGTGACGGTCGTTACCTGCTGGTGAGCGACATCCCCAACAACCGCATCGTGCGCTGGGATGAAATTACCGGCGGCCTGTCGGTCTACCGCGAGAACTCGAACTTCTCCAACGGCATGTGCCGCGACCGCCAGGGGCGATTGCTGGTGTGCGAAGGCTCGACCACCTCCAGTGAAGGGCGGCGCATCACTCGCACCGAGCACAACGGCAGCCTCACCGTGCTGGCAGACAGCTTCGACGGCAAGCCTTTCAATTCGCCCAACGACATCGTGTGCAAGCGTGACGGTTCGGTCTGGTTCACCGACCCACCGTTCCAGACCGGCAACAACTATGAAGGGCACAAGATCACGCCTTCCCAACCCCACGCGGTGTACCGCATCGACGGTGAAACGGGCAAGGTCAGCCGGGTGATCGACGACCTGGCGGGGCCGAACGGGCTGTGTTTTTCCCCGGATGAGAAGACCCTCTACGTGGTCGAAGGCCGGGCCAAGCCCAATCGCCTGATCTGGGCGATCACGGTGAAGGACGACGGCACCCTGGGCGAGCGGCGCAAACACATCGAAGGCTTGGATTACGCGGCCATCGACGGGATCAAATGCGACGAGAGCGGCAACCTCTGGTGCGGTTGGGGTGGCAATGGCGATCCCAAGGCGGATCTGGAAAAGCTCGATGGCGTGCGCGTGTTCAACCCTGAAGGCAAGGCTATCGGGCACATCTCATTGCCGGAGCGCTGCCCCAACATCTGCTTCGGCGGTCGGGAAGGCAATCGGCTGTTCATGGCCGGGAGCCACTCGTTGTATTCGCTGTTCGTGAATACCCGTGGGGCGACGTTTGCTGGATGAAGCAACTGATCTTCAGGTTGTAACCGTTCACCACGCCGGGCGTCAGTCATGGGTGACTGACGTCCAGTTTGGTGTAGGTCACTTTCCCGCCTTCGTTCGAATAGCCGACATTGTCCAGGGTGTAGACGCCGGCCTTGAAATAGAAGTCGTAGCCATACCAGGACGGGTCCAACTGCACTTGCTTGCCAAGGTTGTTGATCAGCACCGTCAACTTGCCCTGTTTGTCCATCTGCAGGGAGTAGGTGAAGACCTTGTTCAGCGCCATGTTCGGCACGCTGAAGATCACCGGGCTCTTCAGGTCCTTGGGTTTGACGCGATACTCCACGTCGATGTTGCCGGTGCCCTTGGCGTAGCGGTACACCAGTTTCAACAAGGGTGCGGCGGCGTCCTTGGCGTGGATCTGCGCCACCACCACGCGGCCCTCGGAAGGCACCTGGTTCACAGACAGCGTGCCCTTGAGGGTGTTGACGCCGCTGTTGTAACGCCAGTTGCGCGACTTGCCGTCTTTACCGGTCTCGCGCAGCTCGGAGCGCGGAAACTCGCTCTTACCGGTATGCGAACCGGTGACCGGCGCCCAGAAGATGATCCGCTGGCCGTTATTGTCGAAATACGGGTTTTTCAGGGTCGGCATGGCTTTGGTCGCCACGATTTGTGCCGGGGTTTGTACGGGAAGGGTTATGTTCCAGACAGTCAGGTCAATCATGATTACACGCTCTCGGTTTTCGGCCAGCACAGGCTGTACTGCCTTCCTTGGCGCGGTATCTAAGTTATCGACGAGGGTCTGTTTCGCTGGATGGGCAACTGACGGACGGCTCTGGGATGAGCCTCGGGAGCGATTTGGCCGGTGGCGCGCGGATGATGTCAACTTGATGCTGATGGGGTAGAGTACCGCCGCCCGAGAGATGGATCCCGGGCGTTTCTTCATGGAGTATTCAATGAACCACCTCAGCAAAGTTGTCGCCAGCGCACTGCTCGGCCTGACCCTGGCGGGCTGCACCGGCGCCCCGATGAAAACCCAGCAGTACGACAGCAGCCAATACACCGTTGTCGGCCACAGTGAAGCGAAGGCCACCGGCCTGATGCTGTTCGGCTTTATCCCGATTCGTCAGAACAGCCGTTTTGTGCGTGCCCAGGATGAGGCGATCAAGGCGAAAGGCGGCGACGCCATGATCAACACCCAAGTGCAGGAAAGCTGGTTCTGGGCCTGGGTCCTGAACGGCTACACCACCACCGTGTCCGGTGATGTGGTCAAGCTGAAGAACGCTCAGTAAAACCCTGCTTCAAAGGTAGGCGAGCTTACCTGTGGCGAGGGAGCTTGCTCCCGCTGGACTGCGAAGCAGTCCTTATCTTGCGATTGCTGCGCAATCGAGCGGGAGCAAGCTCCCTCGCCACAACAGCATCTGCCAAGATGCCCCCCGTCAATGTCCGCCCACCACCATATGACTGAACGGCGCCACATACGCCTGCAACGTCACCAGCCCGCCCACCAGAATCGCCAGCACCACTGAGTGGAAAAACACGTAGCGCAGGATTTCCCCTTCATGGCCGTACCAGCGCGTAGCGGTGGAGGCGACCACGATCGACTGGGCATCGACCATCTTGCCCATCACCCCGCCGGAACTGTTGGCCGCCGCCATCAGCACCGGGCTCAGGCCCAATTGTTCGGACGTGACCCGTTGCAGGCCGCCGAATAGCACGTTCGAGGCCGTGTCCGAACCGGTCAGCGCCACGCCGAGCCAGCCCAGCAGCGTGCCGAACATCGGATAGAAAATGCCCGTGGCGGCGAAGGCCAGGCCCATGGTCGCGTCCAGGCCGGAATAGCGCGTGAGAAACCCCAGCGCCAGCATCGCCACGATGGTGATCAGCGAATAGCGCACCACCCATAGGGTTCGCAGGTACTGGTGCAGCAGTTGCGGGATGGAATAGCCCATCAACAAGCCACCGAGAATCGCCGCCAGGAAGATGCCGCTGCCGGTGGCCGTGAACCAGTTGAACTTGTAGATCGCTTCTTCGGTTTTAGGCTGAGGGACCACGGGCGGGACTTTTTCGATCTGCTGATGGATGGTGCCGAAGGTCACCAGCGGCGAGAAGATCGGGTTCGCCTCGCGCATCGGCTTGCCTTGTGGGTCGAGCTTGACCGATTGGGTCTGCGGGTCGAGCGTCGGGCGGGTATCGAAGAGGTTCTTGAAGCCCTGGGTGCCCCAGGCGAACACGAACACCGTGAGGATGATCCACGGCATCCAGGCCCGCAGCACCGCGGGGCGGTTGTCGCTGGAAAAAGCGCCGCTGACAACGGTGTTGTCAGCCTCGCTGGCCTCGACTTTCGAGTCATCGTGTCGCCCTGACAGCGCGGCGGACGTGTGCACCGTGGCCGGCTTCCAGACCTTGAGGAACAGGGTGAGGCAGGCCATGGAAATCAGCGCGGCGATGACGTCCACCAGCATCGGTCCGTGAAAGTTGGAGACCAGGAATTGCGGGATGGCGAAGCTGACGCCAGCCACCAGGATCGCCGGCCAGATCTCCAGCATCTTGCGCCACCCGGCGAAGGCCCAGATCAACCAGAACGGTACGATCACGGAAAAAAACGGCAGTTGCCGTCCCACCATCATCGACAGTTCCATTTCATCCAGCCCGGTGACCTTGGCCAGGGTGATGATCGGCGTGCCCAGGGCGCCGAACGCCACCGGCGCGGTGTTGGCGATCAGCGCCAGGCCCGAGGCCGCCAGGGGTGAAAAACCGAGCCCGATCAGGATCGCGCCGGTCACCGCCACCGGGGTGCCGAAGCCGGCCGCGCCCTCGAAAAAGGCACCGAAGCAGAAGGCGATCAGCAGCAGTTGCAGGCGTCGGTCGTCGGTAATGCGCGCCAGGGAATCTTGCAGGACCTTGAACGAGCCGTTCTCGGTGGTCAGGCGGTGCAGGAAGATGATGTTGAGCACGATCCAGCCAATGGGCAGCAGTCCGTTGGCTGCACCATAGAGCGCCGCCGAACCGGCCATGCCGGCGGGCATGCCGAAGGCGAAGATTGCGATCAGCAAGGCCGAGGCCAGGGCCAGCAACGCCGCCAGGTGTGCCTTGACGTGAAAGAACGCCAGGGACGCCAGCATCACCACCACCGGAACCGCCGCCAGGAGCGTGGACAGCACTGCATTACCGAAGGGATCGTAGACTTGTTGCCAGACCATGTTCCACCTCTGCTTTTTATTGTTGGAAGTGCAGGCCCCCCGGGGGGATTGGCAGAAGAGTATAGAAGGGGATCCGTGCAACGATGGCGCAGGGGCGGCTAGGCGAGGTCGGAGCCTTCCTCTTGTCGAAGCGCCAGGCTCAATTCATCACAGCTATGCGACCAGTCCGTCAGCCATTGCGGCATGATCGGTGATTGTTCGGCCAGCCCCAGTTCGCGGACGAATTCACCCGGTGCCACCGTGCCTCGCCTCGACCGGAACAGACCGCGCATGATCACCACGCCCACCGCGCGTCCCCGGCTCACGAACCGGTGTTCCATGACAATCCACTTGTCATCCCAGCCGAGTATCCGGGTATGCACCTCGAACGCTTCGAACACCTTCAGCTCGCGCCGAAACTTGCCCCAGACATCCCCGACGATAGGCACCGCCCGGTTGCGCAGCGCCACTTTATAGGCACCGCTGCGCAGCACGTAATCCATGCGGCCAACATCCGCCAGGGTGAAATAGCGGCCATTGGTGACGTGACGGTTGAGGTCCAGGTCCAGCGGCCACACACGCATGCGTACCACGGTGGTGTCCAAGGGCTTCGTCGGCTTGCGCCAGGGACGACGGAACAGCATCAACAACAGTCGGAACCAGAGATTCATGGGTACGCCGCCAGAATGGAAAGCGGTGCACTGTAAACAGGCTGTGAAGCCCGGGCTAGGTGCGTAAATGACAGTTTTGCCGCATAACGCGCATTTGGGACATGCCTGGTTTTTGTGGCGAGGGAGCTTGCTCCCGCTGGGTGGCGAAGCCGCCCCAAGAAATTTTGCGTTGAAACAAAAAACTGGGGCCTGCTGCGCAGTCCAGCGGGAGCAAGCTCCCTCGCCACAAAAGCGCTTACTGCCCGCTCAGCCCTTCGCCGCCATCGCCGTCACTTCCACTTTCATCCCCTCGACCGCCAACGCCGCCACGCCCACGGCGGCGCGAACCGGCCAGGGCTTGGCGAAGAAACGTTTGTAGACTTCGTTGAATGCAGCGCGATCGGCCATGTCGGTCAGGTAGATGGTCAGGTGCAACACTCGGTCCATGGAACTGCCGGCGCGCTCCAGGGCGGTCTTGAGTGCTTGCAGCGTGCACTCGCTCTGCAGCGTGATGTCGCCCAGTTCCAGGCTACCGTCGGCGCGGGTAGGGATTTGAGTGGAAACCAACAGGCCACCAAAGCCGGCGACGTCGGAGGAAATGGAGTCCGCATCCGGATCCGGGATGAACGTGATGTCTGGGTTAGTCATGCAAAGCCTCATGCTGGAAAAAACGACCGCCGCAGTTTACCGCCCATTGCGGCTTATCGCAGAACTCCATGTGGCCGACCATCAATCCCCCATGCACCGCCGAACCAGTGTAGGAGCGGGCTTGCTCGCGATAGCGGAGTGTCAGCTTGCATCGATATTGGATGTGCCGCCGACTTCGCGAGCAAGCCCGCTCCCACAGGGATCAGCTAACGCCCACCCGTTGTGCATGGATGAAGTCCACGAAAGCCCGCAATGGCGAGGGCAGGTAGCGGCGTCCAGGGTAGTACAGGAACGGTCCGGTGAAGGGTTGCCACCAGGGTTCGAGCACCGGTTCCAGGGCGCCGCTGTCCAGGTGGGGCTTCAACCAGTCCTCGAACAGATAGATCACGCCCAGCCCATCCACCGCGGCTTGTATTGCCAAATCCACCGCGCCGGCCACGTGGAAGATCAACGGACCGCTCGGGTCGACGCTGACGGTTTCGCTGTCACGTTCATACTCCCAGAGTGGCATGGCGCCGCTGGCGAATTTGCCTCGCAGGCAGGCGTGTTCAAGCAGGTCCCGTGGGTGTTCGGGGCGGCCCCTGGCGTTGAGGTACGCCGGTGAAGCAGCGGTGGCAAAGCGTTGGAAGCGCGGGCCGATGGGGAGGGCGATCATGTCTTGCTCAAGGCGGTCGTCGTAGCGGATGCCGGCGTCACAACCGGCGGCGAGTACGTCGACGAAACTCTCTTCGGCAACCACCTCCAGGCGAATGTCGGGGTAGCTCTTCAAGAACGGCGTGATGATCGCAGGCAACACCAACCGAGCGGCGCTGACCGGCACGTTCAGCCGGAGCGTGCCCGAAGGGCGGTCGCGAAAGTCGTTGACCACGTCCATCGCCGCCTCGACCTCGCCCAGCGCCGGAACGATGCGTTCCATCAACCGGGCACCGGCCTCGGTGGGGACCACGCTGCGGGTGGTGCGGTTGAGCAGGCGCACGCCGAGCCGGCTTTCCATCCGCCGTACGGCATCGCTCAGGCTCGAGGCGGACTTGCCACTCACCCGCGCACCTTCGCGAAAACCCTTCGCATTGACCACGGCCATGAAGGCCAGCAAGTCTTGAATATCTGTCGCCATTGTTCTCTCCACCGTACAGCCCGTGCTGATTGCACCTGATTATCAATGGAGTGGTCAACGCCTATAGTCGGCCCACTCACATTGATCCGAGAGCGACGAGATGAACATTGCAGGCAAGGCGGGCAGCTTTTTACTGGGCGAGTGCACGGTCAATCGCATGGGCTATGGCGCGATGCAACTGGCGGGCTCCAACGTGTTCGGCCCGCCAAAAGACCCGACAGTCGCCATCGCCGTGCTGCGCGAAGCACTGGCCTGCGGGGTCAACCACATCGATACCGCCGATTTCTACGGGCCTCACGTCACCAACCGGTTGATCCGTGAAGCGCTGCACCCATACGCCCAAGACCTGGTCATCGTGACCAAGGTCGGTGCCGTTCGCGGTGCTGATGCGTCCTGGAACCCGGCCCACAGCCCCGCCGAGTTGACCCGTGCGGTCCACGACAATCTGCGCAACCTGGGCGTGGATATATTGGATGTAGTCAACCTGCGGGTGTGGGGCGACCTGCATTCACCCACGGAAAATTCCATCGAGCAATCGTTCACGACGCTGGCCGAGTTGCAGCGCCAGGGTCTCATCCGCCACCTGGGCCTGAGCAACGTCACGGCCTCACAGGTCAAGCAGGCCCAGGGCATCGCGAACGTCGTTTGCGTGCAGAACCACTACAACCTGACCCATCGCGACGACGAACGACTCATCGCTGAGCTGGGCGAGCAGGGCATTGCCTATGTGCCGTTCTTCCCGCTGGGTGGCTTTACACCGTTGCAGTCGCAAACCCTTTCGAGCGTGGCGGAGCGCCTGCAAGCATCCCCCCTGTGCGTTGCGCTGGCGTGGTTGCTGCAACGCGCGCCGAATCTCTTGCTGATTCCTGGTACGTCGTCCCTGGCGCACCTGCGGGAAAACCTCACGGCGAGTGAGCTGACCATCCCTGCGCCGATGCTGGCCGAGTTGGACGGTCTGGTCTGAGCGGGCAACAACGTAGACCTACGCCATGAGGGCAATGCTGTTCACTTAAGGCAGTCGGCAACCCCGTGGAGAGGGAGCTTGCTCCCGCTGGGTCGCGAAGCGGCCCCAAAACCTGCCGAATGCGAGCATCAGACACACCGCCCCGCCGATTCACGACTGCTTCGCAGCCGAGCGGGAGCAAGCTCCCTCGCCACAGGTGTGTTTTCAGGCTTCGCTCTTATCCGTCTCATTGCGATGATGCTCAGGCCAGCTATCGACAGGATGCGCCCGGTCTTCGTTGAACATCTCCGTGAGCAGCGCATTGGCGCGTTGATAGGCATCGTGGCGGAATTTGAGATCGTCTTCCGGCTGGGCGACGATTTCCTCCAGCATCTTGAGGTTCAGCCGTCGGAACTGGCCGGCCCGCTCGCGGGCCTCGTAAGCCCCGACGCCCATGCGCTCCAACGCACTGCGGCCCAATGACAATGCGCTCTCGAAAGTTTCCCGCTCGGCTGCCTCCACGCCCATCTGTCGCAGGGTGATGAGGTGCCCCATGTCCCGCGCACGGACGATCAGTTGCAACGCGGGGAAGTGTTCCCGGGCCAGCCGGGTCAGCGTCAGATTGTCTTCCTGATTGTCGATCGCGTTGATCAACACCACCGCTTGGGCCGCGCCGGCCGCATGCAGCAAGTCGAGGCGCGTGGCATCGCCATAAAAGACTTTCACGCCGAATTTACGCAGCGTCTCGATGTTGTCAGGGTCGTGATCCAATACCACCACCTCGACGCCGCAGGACATCAACAGACGCCCCGCGATCTGCCCGAAACGCCCGAACCCGGCGATGATCACCCGTGGATTCTGCTGGTCGACCAGGTCGGATTCGCGTTTGTTTTTCTTGGCGACGGACTCGAACCGATCCAGCAACACGATCAGCAAGGGCGTCAGGCACATGGACAAGGCCACCGCCAGGGTCAGGCTCTTGCCCCATTGATCGGTCAGGATGCCGGCCACGGTCGCCGCGCCAAACACCACGAAGGCGAATTCGCTGCCCTGGCCCAGCAACACTGCCTGCCAGGAGCGCTGGCCGGCGGGGACGTTGAGGAATCGGCCCGCCAACTTGATCACGAGCAGCTTGATCAGGATGAAACCCAAGGTCAGGGTGATGACTTTCAGCGGTGCGTTGATCAGGGTGCCGAAATCGATCGACATGCCGACACCGATGAAAAACAAGCCCAACAGCAGGCCTTTGAACGGCTCGATGTCGCTTTCCAGCGCATGTCGGTATTCAGAGCTGGCGAGCAGGACCCCGGCGAGGAACGCACCCATGGCCATCGACAAACCGGCTTCCTCCAGCAGAAAGCCGAAGCCGAATACCAGGAAAAGCGCCACGGCACTGAAAATCTCCCGCAAGCCTGACCGCGCGGCGAAGCGCAGCAGTGGTCGTGTCACGTAGCGCCCCAACAGCACGACGATGGCGATGGCGGCGACGATTTTGCCAATCGATAGCAACAGCGCCGTGCCCGAAGGCGTGTCGCCGTGGGCCGACAACAACGGAATCATCGCCACCAGCGGAATCGCCGCGATGTCCTGGAACAACAGCACTGCGAAACTGCTGCGACCCACGGCGGTGGCGGTCAGGTTGCGTTCGCTCATTGCCTGCATGGCGATGGCCGTGGAGGACAGGCTCAGGGTCAGACCGACCAGCAGCGCTGCCGTCCAGTTCAGGCCAAGGGCCGTGCAGAACAAGCCAATGGCAGCGCCACAGGCGAGCATCTGCAGGGCACCGCCACCGAACACCATCTTGCGCAGGGCCCAGAGCCGTTTGGGATCGAGCTCAAGGCCGATGATGAACAGCATCAGCACGACGCCGATTTCGGCGAATTCCAAGATGGCCTTTACATCGGTAATCAGCTTCAGCCCCCACGGGCCGATGATGCACCCGGCCAGCAGGTAACCCAACACCGGGCCCAGGCCAAACCGAACGGCAATCGGTACGATCAACGTCGCCGAGGCCAGGTAGATCAGCATTTCAATCAGGCTGTGCGTCTCCATTTCAGTCTTCCTTCCCGGAGGCCAGGCGTTCGCCGTAATGTTCGATTTGGGTGCGTAGGGGTTCGGACTCGGCGGCGTACGCGCCATGCACGACCACCGGCTCCAGCCAGCGCATGCCGCAGTAGATGGCCGTGGCTTGCAGGGGTTGGGCCAACGCCGAAAAGCCCGGGTAGGCGCCGATCTGGAAATGATCCTGTTCGCCACCGGTGGTGACAGCCCACAGCAGGCGCTTGCCCTTGAGGGCCACGGCGCCCCTGCCATAGGCCCAGCCGTGGGTGAATACTTTGTCGATCCACAGTTTCAAGAGCGGGGGCATGCTGTACCAGTACATCGGGTGCTGGAGGACGACCATGTGTGCCTGTTCGACGGCGCGCTGTTCCGCCTCGACGTCGATGTCGAAATCCGGATAGAGCGCGTAGAGCGAGCGTATGACCACGTCCGGATTGCTGGCGACCCGCTCGAGCATCTGCCGGTTGACCCGCGATTGGTCGGGGTAGGGGTGGGCGTAAACGATCAGGATCATCAGGGCAATTCCGGAGGCTGGGGCCAGTTCGAAGGCCGGACATCCTACCGAGGAAGGCGCGTGTTGTTTAGGGCGTTGTTTGCCGAAGCGTCATACCAGGGTCAATCGAGCGGTAGCGTGACCCCGCCCGACGAAGGCGTGCACGGTGCGTTGCTGGTAGCGGTCTCGGTGAACGGTGCGGTGGCGGGCTCGATTGCCAACTTCGTGCATCCGTACGTCATGCGCCAGATGGGCTGGACAGGGCCCGAGCGCCGGGGGCGCTACGGCAAGGAATACCGCAACAACCTGTTCGAGAACATCGCCCTGGCCTTTGCCACCGGCCTGGCGTTGTGGGTGGCGTTCCAGTTGGGCGTGGATCTGTTTACCTGATAGGCGCTTGCTTTCATCCAACCGCCGCGGTGCCCCGTCATCGCGGCGTTTCAGGCAGGCTAGATCGGCAACTCGGTTGTCAGCTTGATCTTCTGCATCGGGATTTCGGTCTTCAGATTCTGTACGCCTTTAATGCGTGCCAAGTGCTTGATCTGGAATTGTCGATAGGCCTCCAGGTCGGAGGCCACCACGCGCAACAGAAAATCACAATCGCCCGCCATCAGGTGACATTCCAATACCTGGGGGAGCTCGCGCACGGCGTCGACGAAACGATCCACCGTGACCTCATCCTGGCCGGTCAGCCACACGCGGACAAACAGCGTGACGGCCGCGTCCACCTTCAGTGGGTTGACCAACGCGACATAGCGCTCGATGACCCCGGACTCTTCCAGCAGCCGCACACGTCTCAGGCAGGGTGAAGGGGAAAGGCCGACCTGTTTGGCTAGCTCAAGATTCTGCAAGCGACCGTCGCGTTGCAGGGCTCTCAGGATTCGGCGATCGATGGCGTCAAGCGTCATGGGCATAGAATTCTACAGTGAATAGGTTCAGTGATATCAAATGCCAATTTTTCTGCGATTGACCCCGTCTTGGCAATCAAATTCTGCCGGGAGGCTGGAATAATCAGCACCTCAGAGAGGTGCGTGATGATTGAAAACGATTTGACCCTGTTGGCCGCAGACGAAAGGGCCACTCAAGACGAACTGCTGCGCGGCGCCAAAGCAGCCCGCCCCGTGCTGCTGGGGTTCGTGCCGTTCGCCCTGGTATTGGGCGCGCAAGCTGCGCAAAAAGGCTTGAGTGTGCAGGAAGTGGCGCTGATGACCGGACTGAACTTCGGTGGCGGTTCGGAGTTCGCCGCCATTGAACTTTGGGCGTCGCCTGTGCAAGTGCTGGTCATCGTGGCGATGACATTGCTGGTTAACAGTAGGCATCTGCTCATGGGGGCGACACTGGCCCCTTACCTGAAGCACCTTCCTCTGAAAAAAGTGCTGCCGTCGTTGTTTTTCATGTGCGACGAAAGCTGGGCCATGGGCCTGGCCGATGCGCAGCACGCCAAAAACCGCCTGGGTCAACCGCACTTCAGCCTGGCTTATTACCTGGGTGTGTCGCTGTGCCTGTGGTTGACCTGGGTGATCTTCACCGCCCTCGGCGCTGCTGTCGGGCCTGTGCTGGGCGATCTGCATACCTACGGTTTCGACATGGCGTTTGCCGCGGTATTCCTCGTGCTGCTTCGGGGCATGTGGCGCGGCGTCCATGCGGCGGTGCCGTGGCTGTTCAGTCTGGTGACGGCCGCATTGTTCTATTGGCTGATTCCGGGGGGATGGTATGTGCTTGCAGGCACCTCGGCCGGATTGATCAGCGCCTACCTCTGGGCCAGGTCATGATCGATAGTTCCGTGTTGTTGACCATCGTGGCGATGGCAAGCGTGACCTATCTGACTCGCGTGCTGGGCTTCGTAGTGCTGCGCAACCGCACCTTGAGCCCGGTTATGCAGGAAGTGTTGCAGGCCGCACCGGGGTGCGTGTTGATCGCGGTTATTGCACCCAAGTTCGCCAGCGCCAACCCCGCCGATTCGATAGCGCTGGCGCTGACGCTGCTCGCCGCCACACGTTTGCCGATTCTGCCGGTCGTGCTGATTGCGGTATCTACGACGGGTGTGTTGCGTTTTCTTTTAGCCGGCTGAAATTCTGACGAGGTCTCGATGCACCTATCCATCAGTACAGAGATGTTCTGGATCGATACACCAGACGGACGATTGTTTTGTTGTCGCTGGATCCCGACAGGTGCCGCCAGTGACAAGGCAAAGCCCCCCATCCTGCTGTTCCATGACTCGCTAGGCTGCGTTGCGCTGTGGCGTGACTTTCCCGAGCGGCTTTGCCAGGTCACCGGACGTGAAGTGATCGCCTATGATCGACTCGGCTTCGGACGATCCGATGCTTACGCTGGGCAACTGCCGCTGCACTTTGTCCGTGATGAAGCCGAGCGCTTCTTCGCGTGTCTGAGGGCCAGGCTCTCGATAGAGAAGTTTGTCGTGCTGGGCCATAGCGTCGGAGGTGCCATGGCCGCGGCATGCGCATCCTTGTTCGCGCAGAACTGCACAGCCCTGATCACGCTGTCGGCGCAGGCCTTTGTCGAGGATCGGACGCTGCAAGGCATACGAGTGGCCGAGGTACTTTTTCAACAGCCGGCACAGCTGCAACGCCTTGAGAAATACCACGCAGACAAGGCGCTATGGGTGCTGTCTGCCTGGACCTGCACCTGGCTTTCGCAAGGCTTCAAGGCGTGGACGATTGAGCGCGGTATCGACGTGATCCATTGCCCGGTGTTAGCCATCCATGGCCGCCACGATGAATACGGATCGGTCGTGCATCCGGTGCGTATCGCCGCGCTTTCGGCCGTCGGTGGTGAATACCTGATCATCGAGGACTGCCACCACATGCCCCATCGCGAAGCTCCGGAAGCTGTTTTAGCGGCCGTCGATCAGTTTCTTGGCGTGGCCGGTCGATAGTTCCCTGGAATAGACCGTTCGTACCGAAACAACGGAGCAATGGCGGGCGCTGCTAGACTTCACCGTCCAGTCCCCCGTTTGGAGAACCCGGATGAACAATAAGAACAGGATCTGCCTCTGGTACGACGGCACCGCCCAGGAGGCGGCCGAGTTCTATGCCAGGACCTTCCCCGACAGCGCCGTGCAAGCCGTCCACCACGCGCCGGGCGACTATCCCTCGGGCAAGCAGGGCGATGTGCTGACGGTGGAGTTCACCGTGATGGGCATCCCTTGTGTCGGGCTGAACGGTGGCCCGACGTTCAAGCACAGCGAGGCCTTTTCTTTTCAAGTCACCACCGAGGACCAGGCCGAGACGGACCGTTTCTGGAACGCGATCATCGATAACGGCGGCGAGGCCAGTGTGTGTGGCTGGTGCAAGGACAAGTGGGGGCTGTCGTGGCAGATCTCCCCGCGGGTACTGCTCGATGCGGTCAGCAGCCCGGACAAAGCCGCTGCCAAGCGCGCCTTCGATGCCATGATGGGCATGACCAAGATCGACATTGCGGCGATTGAAGCAGCACTGAAAGGCTAACCCCCCACAGGTTTTTCTGGTGCTCACTTCCGATCATTCCAGCCAGCCCATACCTCCCCTGTGGCGAGGGAGCTTGCTCCCGCTGGCCTGTGAAGCAGGCCCCAGCCTTCCTTCAGGCAGATTGTATTGCCCGGTTTTGCGACTGCTGCGCAGCCGAGCGGGAGCAAGCTCCCTCGCCACGATTGCCTGCGCTCTGCCGCAGAACCCATATGGGAGCGAGCTTGCTCGCGATAGCGCCGGCCCATCCAACACCTTCCCCAAGCCAGCCAATCATTCAGGCAACCGTGCAATCACCTTGATCTCGAACTGAAACCCATACAGCCACGTCACGCCCACCGCCGTGAGCGTCGGATGCGGTGCGTTGCCCCAGAACTCGGGCACGACGCTCCAGATCCGCTCGAAGGTCGACGGCGGATCGACCATGAACACCGTCACATCGACCACATCGTCAAAACTGCAATCGGCCGCGGCAAGTATCGCCTTCAGGTTGTTGAATGCCAGTCGAACCTGATCCTGCAGGTCGGCCTCCGGCGACCCGTCCTCGGTACTCCCGACTTGCCCCGATACGAACAGGAAACCATTGGAACGAATCGCCGGCGAATAGCGATTGCGCTCATACAGGGTTTGGCGCCCGGGCGGGAAAACTACATCGCGCTGTGTCATGGGTGTTCTCCATCAAAGGGGTCGAACCCGACCCGAAATCAACGAAGTTTCACTCTAGGGGCTTGTGCCGGGGCGATAAACGAGCAACCTTGGCGATCACTGTTTGCCGAATCCAAACAATGGGAGCCGCGATGGACCGTTTTGACGCGATGCAGGCCTTCGCCCGCGTGGTGGAGGCGGGCAGTTTCACCAAGGCGGCCGAGACGCTGCACATGAGCAAGACCACCGTGACCCAGCTGGTGCAGCAACTGGAGGCGCGCCTGCGGGTCAAGTTGCTCAACCGCACCACGCGCAAGGTCAACGTCACTGCCGACGGCGCTGCCTATTACGAACGGGTCATCCGCGTGCTGGCCGACCTGGACGATGCCGAGACCAGCCTGTCCGACGCCTCGACGTTGCCCCGGGGACGGTTGCGAGTGGACGTGCCGAGCCCGTTGGCCGCGCTGATTCTGATACCTGCGCTGCCGGCGTTCTACGAGCGATACCCGGACATCCAGATCGACATGGGCGTGAGCGACCGCATCGTCGACATGATCGATGAAAGCGTCGATTGCGTGGTGCGCGGCGGTGAGTTGAGGGATCAGTCGCTGATCGCCCGGCGCGTCGGCGATCTTGCCCTCGGCGTCTTCGCCGCGCCGAGTTACCTGGCACGGTTTGGCCTGCCCACGCATCCGCGAGAGCTGGAAGAGTCGCACCATCGCACTGTGGGTTTCCTGTGGGCTCGCACCGGTAAATCCTTGCCCTACGCGATGCGCCGTAACGGTGAGCAGCTTCACGTCAAAGGG
Organism: Pseudomonas sp. FG6; assembly: GCF_057809015.1. Lineage (NCBI taxonomy): Bacteria > Pseudomonadati > Pseudomonadota > Gammaproteobacteria > Pseudomonadales > Pseudomonadaceae > Pseudomonas > Pseudomonas sp. FG6. Next base: position 42,083 of record NZ_JBMDJD010000020.1, on the reverse strand, counting down.
CGCTATGCGCTGGCCATCGATGACGGCAACGCCTACCTCGCGGCCGGTTTGGCCGGGCTGGGCATTTTCTGGCTGCCCGAGTACATGTCCAAGCCCCATGCAGCGTCAGGCGCATTGGTTCCTCTGTTTGAAGATTGGCAACTCGACCCGATGCCGCTCTACATCGCCTATCCGCCGAACCGCCACATCAGCGCCAAGTTGCGGGTGTTCATCGACTGGGTCGTGGAATTGATGGCGCACCATGCGCCTATCCTTGAACGGCGTGCACTGTGAACCTGAGTGTTTGCTTCCTCAAAGGTCGATTGGAGGCGTAGGGGCATCAACCAAACCCGACAATCGCCTTGATCTCCATGTACTCCTCGAACCCATGAACGCCGAACTCCCGGCCATTACCGGAGCGTCGGTAACCGCCGAACGGTGCCAGCGGGTTCCAGGCCGGGTAGTTCAACAGCACTTGGCCGGCGCGGATGCGCGAGGCCACGCGACGTGCCTGATCGAGGTCTTGAGACTGGACGTGGGCGCTCAGCCCGTAGACGGTGTCGTTGGCAATGGCCACGGCTTCATCCAGCGTGTCATAGGGGATGATGCACAGCACTGGGCCGAAGATTTCTTCCTGGGCGATACGCATGGCGCTGCTGACCTGGGAAAAAATGGTGGGCCGGGTGAAGAAGCCTCTGTCGAAGCCCTCCACGCGTCCTGGCCCGCCGCAAATCAGCTTGGCGCCTTCCTTCAGGCCCGTTTCGATCATGGCCTGCACGCGATTGAACTGGGCCTCGTTGGCGATGGGGCCGAGCACGGTGTCTTCCGATTGCGGGTCGCCCACGATGATGGCGTTGGCGGTCGCGGCGGCCAAGGCTTCGACTTCCGCCAAGCGGTTCCTCGGCACGATCATGCGGGTCGGTGCGCTGCACGACTGGCCGACGTTGCGAAACGCCGACATCACCCCCGGTGGTACGGCCTTGGCGAAGTCGGCATCCGGTAGCAGCACGTTGGGCGACTTGCCGCCCAACTCTTGCGTCACGCGCTTGACCGTCGGCGCTGCAGCCTGGGCGACCAGGGCGCCGGCACGGTTCGAGCCGGTGATGGAGATCATGTCGATATCGGGGTGTGCTGCCATGGCCGCGCCGACCTCGGCGCCGCTGCCGTTCACCAGGTTGAAGACCCCTGCAGGCAAGCCGGCATCGTGCACCAGTTGGGCGAAGAGCAGGGCGCTCAGCGGTGACAGCTCGCTGGGTTTGAGCACCACGGTGCACCCGGCGGCGATCGCCGGGGCGACCTTGGCGGTGATCTGGTACAGCGGCCAGTTCCACGGCGTGATGAGGCCACAGACGCCGATGGGTTCGCGTTGGAGGGCGGTGCCGCTCTCGATCTTCTGAAAGTGATATGTGGACAACAGGTCCCGGGCCACGCGCACGTGTTCGGCGGCCAGCGGCACTTGCATGGCACGCGCAAAACCGATGGCCGCGCCCATTTCCAGCGAGAGCGCCTGGGCCAGTTCTTCTTTGCGTTCAAGGATCAGCGCGTGGATCCGTTCAAGGATCGCCGCACGGGAAGCCACCGGGGTCGCGGACCAACCGGGAAACGCTGCGCGGGCGGCCGTGACGGCGCGATCCACATCGGCGGACGTCCCTTGGGCGACCTCGGCGACAATTTCCTCAGTGGCCGGATTGATCACGGGCAGTGTCGCCGGGTGCGCTGGTGGCGACCAGCGACCGTCGATATATAGCTGCAAGGACGTCGGCGGGGTGTTCGAAAATTGGCTTGTCATCCAACAGGCTCCCTTAGAGCTGGTAGGGCATCGCTGGTAAGGAATGGCGATGCGGTGTCTGCTCAATAAGCTAACAAAGGGGCCCGAATGGAATGTGCCGTTCTCGATCCTGGCAAAGGAGATTCTGCCGCAAACACCCCCAAGCTCCGCAGGTTTGCGCACCATAACGGCCCGCAAACCCACACAAACACGGGCGCAACGCCCACCCCTGGCGCATCCCGCAAAGTCTGCTGAGCGAGCCCTGCAAAACGGTGGTTTGTACCAAGCGGCCACTCTTTTTAACCGTTTTTCCACGGTCTCATGGTGTTGTAATGAAAACGTGATGCAGGGTTGCACCGATGCTTCACGAACGGCGTCATTGTTTGCTTCGTCATGCCTTTCAACAACAATCCAGGACCGCACTCATGAGCTTTCTTCGTCCCAAGTACATCACCTTCGACTGCTACGGCACGCTGACCAATTTCCAGATGGGCACCATGACCCGCGAGCTGTTCGCCGACCGGGTCGATGCCGGGCAGATGGATCAGTTCGTCAAGGATTTCGCCGCCTATCGCCTGGACCAAGTGATGGGGGATTGGCGGCCCTATGATGAAATCATCAAGACTTCCCTGATGCGGGTCTGCAAGCGTTGGGGCGTCGAATACCGCGGCGAAGGCCAGCTCTACTACGATGCCGTCCCTACCTGGGGCCCTCACGCCGATGTGCCGGCAGGCCTGTCGAAAATCGCCGACAAGATCCCCTTGGTGATTTTTTCCAACGCGATGGACGAGCAGATCATGTCCAACGTCGACAAGCTCGGTGCACCGTTCCATAAAGTCTTCACCGCCCAGCAGGCCCAGGCCTACAAGCCGCGCCTGGCGGCCTTCGAATTCATGCTCGATAACCTCGGTTGCGGCCCGGAAGATGTCCTGCACGTGTCGTCGAGCTTCCGCTACGACCTGATGCCGGCCCACGACATGAAGATCAAGCACAAGGCCTTCGTCGCCCGGGGCCATGAACAACCGGCCAATGCCGTCTATGGCTACCACCAGATCCCGGACATCGGCGGGTTGCCCGCTCTGGTCGGGCTCTGAACCTCTGGGCGCTCTTGAAGGTGAAAGGGGTTAGACATGGGCAATGAGTCTTACTGGCTCGATACCGCACCGGCCTTTACCGGTGCTCAGCTCGGCGGTTTGCCCGGGCAGGTCGATGTCGCCATCGTCGGCGGCGGTTTCACCGGCCTGGCCGCGGCGCGTGCGCTGGCCTTGAAGGGGGCCAGCGTGGCGGTGCTGGAAGCGGGCAGGGTGATTGGCGAAGCCTCGGGGCGCAACGGTGGGCATTGCAGTACCGGCGTCGCCCAGGATTACGCGGCGCTCACCGCCAGCCTCGGCGCCGACAGGGCGCGGGCGTATTACCAGGCGTATGAAAGTGCCGTGCAAAGCGTCGTCTCGCTGGTGGAGCAGGAACGGATTGCCTGCGACCTCAAGCGCAACGGCAAGCTCAAGTTGGCCGCCAAGCCGATGCACTACGAAGGGTTGGCGCGCACCTGTGAATTGATCCGCAAGGAAGTCGATGCCGAGGTCGAGTTGCTGTCGGCCGAGCAGACCCGCCGGGAGGTCCATTCAACCCAGTTCCACGGCGGCCTGTTGCAACGCAATGGCGTGCAGATGCACATCGGGCGTTTTGGTGTCGGCCTGGCCGAGGCGGCGGCTCGCCACGGTGCGTTGATCTTCCAGGGCGTGACGGTGAAGGACTGGAAGGCCAGTGCCGGTGGTTATCAGGTCAACACCAGCAAAGGATCGCTGCATGCTGCACAGATCCTGTTGGCAACCGGTGCGTGCCAGCAGGGCGGTCTGGGTTGGTATCGGCGGCGAATCGTACCGGTGGGCAGTTTCGTGATCGCCACCGAAGTGCTGTCTCCCGAGCTGATCGACAGCCTGCTGCCGGCGCGCCGCTCGTACGTCACCAGCCGCATGATCGGCAATTATTTTCGCCTGACGCCGGACAACCGCCTGCTGTTTGGCGGCCGCGCACGGTTTGCCATGTCCGACAGCGTTTCCGACGCCAAGAGCGGCAAGGTGCTTCAAGCGGCGATGGTGCAGATGTTCCCGCAATTGGCCGGCACCCGGATCGACTATTGCTGGGGCGGCCTGGTGGACATGACGTCCGATCGCCTGCCTCGGGCGGGCCAGCATGGCGGGGTCTTTCACTCCATGGGCTACAGCGGCCATGGCGTGCAGATGTCGGTGCACATGGGCCAGGTCATGGCCCAGGTCATGGCCGGCAAGGTCGAGGCCAACCCTTGGCGCGAACTGGACTGGCCGGCCATTCCCGGGCATTTCGGCAAGCCCTGGTTCCTGCCGCTGGTCGGTGCGTATTACCGCCTGCAGGATTACCTGCATTGAGTTTCAAGGTGTTGTTTGGCGTTACAACCACGTTGCGTTAACCGCACGTCATCGAGCCCTATCATTTTCCGAAAGGTAGAACTGACATGAGTGACAATAAAAACGGCATCAAAGACCAGTTGATCACCGGTACAGAAAGTCTGCGTGTTTTCGAAGGGCTCAACCGCGGCATGTCCCGCCGCCATGCGTTGCAAATGCTCGGCCTGGCGGGTGTGGCCGCGGCGGGTGCCGGCAGCCTGTTCGGCGCCGCTGGCAAGCTGCTGGCCGACGACACCGCCAGCCCTGGCAAAGGCAAGCCCGGCGGGCGCATCCGCGTCGCCGGCATCTCCAGTTCCACCGCCGATACGTTGGACCCGGCCAAGGGCTCCTCGTCCACGGACTACGTGCGCCACTACATGTTCTACAACGGCCTGACCCGCTTCGACAGCCACATGGTGCCGCAGCTGGAACTGGCCGAACGCATCGACACCACCGACGCCACGCTCTGGGTGATCACCCTGCGCAAGGAGGTGACCTTCCACAACGGCAAGGGCCTCACCGCCGCCGACGTGGTGTTCTCGCTGTTGCGCCACAAGGACCCAATCACCGGTTCCAAGGTCTTGTCGCTCGCGGAGCAGTTTGCCGAGGTCAAGGCCAATGGCACCCATGAAGTGCAGATCCGCTTGAGCGGCCCGAACGCCGAGTTGCCCTCGATTCTGGCCGTTTCCCACTTGTTGATCGTTCCCGAAGGCACCGGCGATTTCAGCCAGGGCATCGGCACCGGTCCGTTCAAGGTCAAGGAATTCAAGCCTGGGGTGCGCTCCGTTGGCGCGCGCAACACCAACTACTGGAAACCTGGCCTGCCGTACCTGGACGAAATCGAATTCATCGGCATCGGTGACGAACCGTCACGGGTCAACGCGTTACTGTCGGGCGATGTGCAGATCATCAACGAGGTCAACCCGCGCTCGACCACCCGCATCAAGGACAGCACCACCCATCGCGTGGTGGATTCGCCGTCGGGCAACTACACCGACCTGATCATCCGCCAGGACCAGATGCCCGGCCAGAACCCGGACTTCACCCAGGCCATGAAGCTGCTGCTGGACCGGGAACAGGTCAAGTCGGCGATCTTCCGTGGCTTTGCCAGGGTCGGCAACGACCATCCGATTGCCCCCGGTGCGCGTTTCTACAATGCCGACCTGCCACAACGGACCTACGATCCGGAAAAGGCCAAGTTCCTGCTCAAGAAGGCCGGCATGGAAAGCATCAACATGCCGGTGATGTGTTCGCCGGCCGCCACCGGCTCGGTGGACGTCGCCGTGCTGTTGCAACAATCGGCCAAGGAGGCGGGGCTCAAGCTCAACGTCAACCGGCTGCCCAGCGACGGCTATTGGTCCAACCACTGGGCCAAGCACCCGCTGAGCTTTGGCAACATCAACCCGCGGCCCAACGCCGACATGCTGTTCTCGCAGTTTTTCCAGTCCACGGCACCGTGGAATGAGTCCGGTTGGAAAAACGAGCAGTTCGACCAACTGCTGATCCAGGCCCGGGGCGAGACCGACGATGCCAAGCGCGGCCAGATGTACGCCGACATGCAGACCCTGGTGCACGATCACAGTGGCATCGGCATCCCGGTGTTCATCAGCAACATCGATGGCGTCGACCAGCGCGTCAAGGGCTACGGCACCAACCCGCTGGGCGGCTTCATGGGCTACATGTTCGCCGAGCAAGTCTGGCTCGAAGCGTGATGAGCGCGGTCTGCGGGAGCAACGCGTGCTCGCGATGCCGGCCACGCGGTCCGACTGCAAGACCGCGTCCTCGTTCATCGTGAGCACATGGCACAAGGGGTAGGGTGATGAACAGCAACACAGTGTGGTTGATCGGACGCCGCGTGGGCGCCGCGATCGTGACCTTGTTGATTGTCTCGATGGTGGTCTTCGCCATCACGGCGGTACTGCCTGGAGACGCGGCGCAGCAGTCCCTCGGACAGTTCGCCACGCCGGAACAGGTGGCCGCCCTGCGGGTGAAGATGGGCCTGGATCAGCCCGGTGTGTTGCGCTACCTGCATTGGTTGACGAGCCTGCTCAGCGGTGACCTGGGCGTGTCGGTGTCCAACGCCGTGCCGGTCACCGAATTGATGGCCGGCCGGGTGCCCAACACCCTGATGCTGGCGGCCGCCACGGCGCTGGTGTCAGTGCCGGTGGCGCTGGTTCTGGGCATCGGCTCGGCGATGGGGCGCGGGGGGCGGATCGACGGCTTCCTGAGCTTCTTCACCCTGACGATGGTGGCGGTGCCGGAGTTCCTGGTCGCCACCCTGGCGGTGCTGATTTTCGCGGTGAACCTGGGCTGGCTTTCCGCGTTGTCCTATTCCAGCGAGATCACCTCGCCGCTGCAATTCATGCGCACCTACGCCTTGCCGGTGATGACGCTGTGCTGCGTGATCGTCGCGCAAATGGCGCGCATGACCCGGGCGGCGGTGATCGATCAACTCGACAGCCCCTACGTGGAAATGGCCCGTCTCAAAGGCGTGAGTCCAATGCGGGTGGTGCTGCGTCATGCGTTGCCCAACGCCATCGGGCCGATTGCCAATGCCATCGCCTTGAGCCTGTCTTACCTGTTGGGTGGGGTGGTGATCGTCGAGACGATATTCAACTATCCCGGGATCGCGAGCCTGATGGTCGATGCCGTGACCAACCGCGACATGGCGCTGGTCCAGGCGTGCACCATGCTGTTCTGCACGGCGTACCTGACGTTGGTGTTGATCGCCGACCTGTGCGCGATCCTGTCCAATCCGAGGCTGAGAAACCAATGAACAATCTCATTGTGAAATCCCCGCCTGCGGCCCCTGACCTGGCCTACGGCAAGGTTTCCCCCCACAAGACGTCCTGGCTGGGCCTGGCCGGCGCCGCGATGTGCCTGTTCTGGTTGCTGATCGCGATTTTCGGCCCGTGGCTGGCACCGCACCCGGTGGGGGAAGTGGTCTCCGACAACGTCTTTGACAGCCTCAGCGCCGCGTATCCGTTGGGGACCGATTACCTGGGCCGCGACATGCTCAGCCGCATACTCGTCGGCGCGCAGTTCACCGTGGGCCTGGCGTTGGTGGCGGCAGTGCTGGCCAGCAGCCTGGGTACCACTTGCGCGTTGCTCTCGGTGGTGTCGCCCAAATGGCTGGACGAGTTGATCAGCCGCCTGATGGACGCGTTCATTTCGATTCCGAGCAAGATGCTGGCGCTGATCATGGTGTCGGCGTTCGGCTCGTCGGTGACCTTGCTGATCTGCACGGCAGTGCTCAGCTTCATGCCCGGTGCCTTCCGGATCGCCCGCAGCATGGCGGTGAACATCGAGGCCCTGGAGTACGTGCAAGTGGCCCGCACCCGTGGCGAGCGTCGGCTGTACATCGCCTGTGTGGAGATCCTGCCGAACATGCTCAACCCGGTGCTGGCCGACCTGGGCCTGCGCTTTGGCTTCATCGTCTTGCTGCTCAGCGGCATGAGTTTTCTGGGCCTGGGCGTGCAACCGCCGGACGCCGACCTCGGTTCGCTGGTGCGGGAAAACATCGGCGGCCTCAACCAGGGCGCGCCGGCCATCGTGATTCCGGCGCTGGCCATTGGCACCCTGACCATTGGCGTCAATCTGTTCATCGACCGCTTGTCTTCGCGGCGCAACCGACGCACGGGAGGCCATTGAGATGAGCCAGTTGATTCGAGTCGAGAACCTGCGGGTGGTCGCCTGTGGCGAGCGCCGCGAGGTGGAGATCGTCAAGGGGGTGAGTTTTTCCCTGGAGAAAGGCGAGGTGCTGGCGCTGATCGGCGAGTCCGGCTCCGGCAAGACCACCATTGCCCTGGCGCTGCTGGGTTACGCCCGGCGCGGTTGTCGTCTGGCCGGCGGCGTGGTGCAGGTCGGCGAGCACGACATGCTGGCCCTCAGCGAAGGCGAGCTGCAGGGCCTGCGCGGCAATCGAGTGTCGTACATCGCCCAGAGCGCCGCCGCCGCGTTCAACCCGGCGAAAAAACTCATCGACCAAGTGGTGGAGGGCGCGTTGATCCATGGCCTGGGCAGCCGCGCCCTGCTTGAAGCCAAGGCCATCGAGTTGTTCCGCGACCTGGCGCTGCCGGACCCCGAACGCATTGGCCAGCGCTATCCTCACCAGGTCTCAGGTGGGCAATTGCAGCGGGTGATGGCGGCCATGGCGCTGATCAGCGATCCGCTGCTGGTGGTGCTCGACGAGCCAACCACGGCCCTGGACGTGACCACCCAGATCGACGTGTTGCGCGCCTTCAAGCGTGTGGTGCGCGAGCGGGGCGCGACGGCGGTCTACGTGTCCCATGACCTGGCCGTGGTCGCGCAAATGGCCGACCAGATCGTCGTGCTCAATGGCGGCCAGATCTTCGAGCAAAGCGCCACAGCACCGCTGCTCAAGGACCCTTCGCACACCTACACCCGCAGCCTGTTGGCGGCGGCCCGGCCCGACACGACGATTCGCCCGCCGTGCGGTGTGGCCGAGGACACGCCGCTGTTGACCATCCAGGGCCTGACCGCCGGCTACGGCAACAAGACCCCGCAAGGCCTGCCGGCGATCCCGGTACTGGAAGACATCGACCTGACGGTGCGCCGGGGCCAGGCCATCGGTGTGATCGGCGAGTCGGGCTCGGGTAAGTCGACCCTGGCGCGCGTCGTGGCCGGGCTGTTGCCGCCAGCACTCGGCGGGCTGACGTTCGATGGCCATCCGCTGGGCGGCAGCCTGTCCGAGCGCACCGACGAACAGTTCCGGCGCATCCAGATGGTGTTCCAGAATGCCGACACCGCGCTCAACCCCATGCACAGCATCAGCACCATCCTGAGCCGGCCGTTGAAAATGTATTTCGGCCTCAAGGGCGCGGCCCTGCGCGAGCGTATCAGTGAGCTGCTCGACCTGGTGCGCTTGCCCAGGGACATCGCCGAACGCCGCCCAAGCGAACTCTCCGGCGGGCAGAAACAGCGGGTCAACCTGGCCCGGGCGCTGGCGGCCAAGCCAGACCTGATCCTCTGCGATGAAGTCACTTCGGCGCTGGACACCGTGGTCGGTGCGGCGATTCTCGAACTGCTGCGCGACCTGCGCCAGCAACTGGGGGTTTCCTACCTGTTCATCAGCCATGACATCTCCACGGTACGGGCGCTGTGCGATGACATCGTGGTGATGTACAGCGGTCACAAGGTCCAGTCGGGCAAGCGCCAAGCCTTTGCCCAGGCACCGTTCCATCCCTACACCGACCTGTTGATCCATTCGGTGCCGGAGCTGCGCCAGGGCTGGCTGGAAAGCTGCGGGGCCACGACCTGCGGCACGCTCCCGCCGTTGGCCGACAGGGCCCAGGTACCAGGGTTGTGCACGTTCCTCAATCGTTGCCCGGTGCGCGTCGACGGAGTGTGCAATCGCACCGCGCCGCCCCGGCGAACCCTAGACGGCGGCAGCGAGGTGCTTTGTCACCACGACAGCGCCGAACTGCTCAAGCACCAACAGGATTCAACCAGCATGATCGTGGGAGCCTACGCATGAATGCGCGTTTCGTGAGGCTGGCCGAACAGGGCCGGCCTGTCGTCAAGTTGAAAGTCGATGGCGTGCCGGTCGAGGCGTTGCAGGGCGACACGCTGATGGTTGCGTTGCTGACCCATGGCCCCGCGTTGCGCCAGTCGGAGTTCGATCCGGGCAGTCGTGCCGGCTTCTGCCTGATGGGCGCCTGCCAGGATTGCTGGGTCTGGACCCGCAGCGGCGAGCGCCTGCGGGCGTGCTCCAGCGAAGTACGCGAAGGGCTGGACATCATTACCAAGCAACCGGAGGCGATATGGCCACTGCGCGGCTGAACACGTATCGCGTCGCCATCGTCGGCGCCGGGCCGGCGGGCATTCGGTGTGCCCAGACGCTGGTCGCGGCGGGCCTCAAGCCGACCCTGATCGACGAAAACCGTCGCGATGGCGGACAGATCTACCGACGCCAACCCGAAGGCTTCACCCGTGACTACGCCATGCTGTACGGCACCGAGGCCGACAAGGCCCGCGACCTGCACGAGAGCTTCGACCGTCTGCGCCCGCAGATCGACTACCGCCCGGATACCCTGGTGTGGAACCTGACGCCCGGGCAATTGTGCTGCGTCAGCCAGGGCCGGCATTCGACGGTGGATTACGACGCGCTGATCCTGTGCACCGGCGCCACCGACCGCCTGATGCCCGTCGAGGGCTGGCAGTTGGGCGGCACCTACAGCCTCGGCGGGGCGCAGATTGCGTTGAAGGCCCAGGCGGTTTCCATCGGCCACCGCGTGGTGTTCATGGGCAGCGGGCCGTTGCTGTACCTGGTCGCCAGCCAATACCTCAAGGCCGGTGCCAACGTCGCGGCGGTGCTGGACACTTCGCCGCTGAGCCAGCGCATCAAGGCCTTGCCCAAACTCATGGCCCGTCCCGGGCTGTTGTTCACCGGCCTGAAACTGTTGGCGCAGCTGTACCGGGCAAAAGTGGCGGTGCACCTGGGGATTTCGCCCCTGAACATCCTGGGCGAGGCGACCACGGGCGTCAGCGGCGTGCGGGTGCGCGGCGCGAGCGGGGAGCCGTTGACGGTGGCGTGCGATGCGGTGGCGCTGGGTTATCACCTGCGCCCGGAAACCCAACTGGCCGACCTGGCGGGCTGTCGCATGCGCTTCGACGAGGCGTCGGGCCAATGGTGGCTGGACACGGACGAAGAAGGGCGAACCTCGGTCAGCGGTGTGTATGCCGCGGGGGATGGCTCGAAGATCCGTGGCGCCGATGCCGCCGAGCAGGCCGGGCGCCTGGTCGCCCTGGCGCTGCTTGGCGATCTGCAACAGCCCGTGGACGCCGCGCTGGTGGCCGGGCAACGCCAGGCGCTCAAGGCCATGGACCAATTCCGCCTCGGTCTGGCCCAGGCATTTCCCTGGCCCGCCGCGCAAGCCAAGGCCCTGCCGGACGAGGCCATCGTCTGCCGGTGCGAGATGATCACGGCTGGCGAGTTGCGCCGCACCGTCAGCGCAAAGGGCGCCTGCGAAGTCAACCGGGCCAAGGCGTTCAGCCGGGTCGGCATGGGCCGCTGCCAGGGTCGTTACTGCTCCCAGGCCGGCGCCGAGGTGATCGCCGCGGCGGCCGGTGTCGATGTCCAGGCGGTGGGGCGGCAACGCGGCCAGGCGCCGGTCAAGCCGCTTTCGATGCTGACTCAGGAGGTGACGCCATGACGGTCGAAAAAGCCGATGTGGTGATTGTGGGCGGGGGCTTGATGGGCTCGGCGGCGGCATTTTTCCTGCGCCGGCGCGGCCGTTCGGTGATCCTGCTGGAGCGCGACCAGATCGGGCAGTACGCCAGCGGCGTGAACTTCGGCAACGTGCGGCGCCAGGGCCGGTTTCTCGGGCAGTTGGAACTGGCGAACCGTTCCTGGGCCTTGTGGAAACGCTTGCCGGAATTGATCGACGATGACTTGGAGTTCATCGCCAGCGGACATATGCGCGTGTGTTATCGCGAGGACGAAATCCCTGAGCTGGAAGCCTATGCGGCGGCACCGGAAGCCGCGCAGCTGGATTTGCAGATCTACCGTGGCAGCGAACTGCACGCGCGTTTTCCGTTTCTTGGCAAAGACGTCAAGGGCGGTTCCTATGCACCTCACGACGGCCACGCCAACCCGCGCCTGGCGGCGCCGGCGTTTGCCCGGGCAGCGCGGCGGCTTGGTGCGCGCATCGAAGAGCGCACGGAAGTGGCCGAGGTACAGAAAACCAACGGTGGCGAATTCAGCATCAGCACCACCGACGGTCGCCAGTTCAGCGCCGCCCAGGTGCTGATCACCGCCGGCGCCTGGGGCCAGAAACTCTCGGCGCAGTTCGGCGAGCCAGTGCCCTTGGAAACCAACGGGCCGCAAATGGCGGTCACCGAACCGGTGCCTTATGCCTTGCCGACGGTGATCGGCGTGTACACCAAGATCCCCGAGGAAGTGATCTATTTCCGCCAGATTCCCCGGGGCAACATCATCATCGGCGGTGGTTACCGCAGCAAGCCGGACATGCTCAACCGCCGGGCTTATGTCGAGCCGCGCAGCACCCTCAACCAGTTGGAGCAGATGCGGCGCCTGCTGCCGGGTGTTGGCAACCTGAACATCATCCGTGTGTGGAGCGGCATCGAAGGCTATCTGTCCGATTCCCTGCCGATCATGGGGCCCAGCGGCCAGGTCGACGGTCTGTACTATGCGTTCGGCTTCAGCGGCCATGGCTTCCAGCTTGGCCCGGGCGTGGGCGATGTCATGGCCGAACTGATCAGCACCGGCAGCACCAGCACGTTGATCGAACCCTTCTCCATTCGCCGGTTTGCCTCTTCAGCCGAATCAGCCGAAAAACGGAGCAAAGCCTCATGAAACCCCGTGTGCTAGCCATTTTCGAACGCCTGCTGGCGTTTGAAACGGTCTCGTCGGAATCGAACCTGGCCTTGATCGAGTATGTGCGCGAGTTGCTGTCGAGCAAGGGCATCGAGTCGTTGATCGTCAAGGATGAAAGCGGCAAGAAGGCCAACCTGTTCGCCAGTACCGGGCCGCGCGAGATGCCTGGGATCCTGCTGTCCGGACACACCGACGTGGTACCGGCGGCGGGGCAGGCCTGGACCGTCCCGGCGTTCCAGGCAACGTTGCGGGACGGACGGATTTACGGCCGTGGCAGCTGTGACATGAAAGGCTTCATCGCGATTGCCATCGACGCCATGCTCGACGCTGCCGACCATGCCCTGTCCCGGCCGCTGCAACTGGCGCTGTCCCACGACGAAGAGATCGGTTGCGTGGGGGTGCGCCGCTTGCTCGACGTGCTGCACCTGGCGCCGATCCGGCCGTTTTTGTGCGTGATAGGCGAGCCGACCAACATGCAGTTCGTGCTCGGCCACAAGGGCAAGGGCTCCTATCGCACCTACTGCCGCGGCCTGGAAGCGCACTCGTCCCTGGCGCCGCGTTCGGTCAACGCGATCCACGTGGCCTGCGACTTCATCGCGGCGCTGCGCCAAAGCCAGCAGCAGTTGCAGGAGCAGGGTGCCCAGGACGCCGATTACGACGTGCCTTACAGCACGGTGCACGTTGGGCAGATTGTCGGCGGCAAGGCGCTGAACATCGTGCCGAACCTGTGCACGCTGGATTTCGAAGTGCGCAACCTGCCGGCCGATGACCTGGACCTGTTCCTGGAGCAACTGCGCGAGCGTGCCGAAGCCATTGTGCGCGAGGCGAAAAAACTCTCCAGCGTGGCGGACATCGAGGTCCAGACCCTGAACGTCTATCCCGGTCTCGACACCCACCCCAGCGTCGAGGCCGTGCGTTTTCTGAAGAACTTCGCCGCCCCGGACACCGGCACCGCCAAGGTCTCCTTCGGCACCGAGGGCGGCCTGTTCAAACAACGCCTGGACGTCCCTGTCGTGGTCTGCGGCCCGGGCTCCATCGAACAGGCGCACAAGCCCGATGAGTTCATCGAAATCAGCCAGATGGAAGCGGGGGAGCGGTTTGTGGAAGGGTTGCTTGGCTCCCTGAAAATCTAAGCCTTGCACAAAACAAAAGGTGGGAACACCTGTGGGAGCAAAGCTTGCTCGCGATGAACGATGACACGGTCTTGATCGATGTCGCCTGATCTACCGCCATCGCGAGCAAGCTTTGCTCCCACAGTGTTTAGTGTTCAGGGTTCTGTGCTTAGCCTGGGGCCTCGGTAGAGCCTGCCGTCCCTCCTCGAAATTTCAGCATCCAACACTGCCCAACCCCCGCTTTCAGCATCCTGCCCCGTGGCATCTCCTTAGACTGGAATCACCTCGGAACAGGACGCGACCATGCTCAAGAATCGATTGAAAGACCCCAGCCTGTTGGCAGAACTCGCTTACATCGACGGTCAGTGGATCGGCGCCGACGACGCCACCACCCTTGACGTCATCGACCCGGCCACCGGCCAGGTGCTCGCTCGCGTACCGGCCCTGCAAGGCGGCGAAACCCGACGCGCCATCGAGGCCGCCGAGCGGGCCTGGCCGGCGTGGCGAGCGCGGCCGGCGGCGGAACGCGCGGCGCTGCTGGAGCGCTGGTACCAGGCGATGATGGACAACCTCGATGACCTGGCGCTGATCATGACGTGTGAACAGGGCAAGCCGCTCAACGAGGCCAAGGGTGAAATCCGCTATGGCGCCGGTTTTGCCAAATGGTTCGCCGAAGAGGCCCGGCGGGTCTACGGCGACACCATCCCCGCGCCCAGCGGCGACCGACGCCTGCTCACGCTCAAGCAACCGGTGGGTGTCTGCGCCGCCATCACGCCGTGGAATTTTCCCAACGCGATGATCACCCGCAAATGCGCCCCGGCCCTGGCGGCGGGCTGTCCGGTGATCGTCAAGCCGTCGGACCTGACGCCCTTGTCAGCCCTGGCGCTGGCGGTGCTGGCCGAACGGGTCGGGATTCCCGCCGGGGTGTTCAACGTCGTGACCGGGCTGCCCGCCGGCATCGGCGAAGAACTGACCGGCAACCCGACGGTGCGCAAGATCTCCTTTACCGGCTCGACGGCGGTCGGTCGGCTGCTGATGCGCCAGAGCGCCGAGCACATCAAGCGCTTGAGCCTGGAACTGGGCGGCAACGCACCGTTCATCGTGTTCGACGACGCGGACCTGGAGCAGGCCGTGGCCGGCATCATGCTCAGCAAGTTTCGCAACGCTGGCCAGACCTGTGTCTGCGCCAACCGCATCCTGGTGCAGGATGGCATTTACGAGCGCTTCGCTGAGCGATTGGTGGAGGAGGTGGGCAAGCTCAAGGTGGGTAATGGCCTGGAGGCCGACGTGACGATCGGCCCGTTGATCAATCCGGCGGCGGTGAGCAAGGTCGCCCGGCACATCGACGATGCCTTGAGCCAGGGCGCGCGCCTGCTCTGTGGCGGGATTCCGGAAGGCGACAATCAGTTCGTGCAACCCACGGTGCTGGGTGAGGCCCACGCCGGGATGTTGCTGGCCCGCGAAGAAACCTTCGGCCCCGTCGCCCCGTTGATGCGCTTTACTACCGAAGAGCAGGCCCTGGCCCTGGCCAATGCCACGCCGTATGGCCTGGGGGCCTATTACTTCACCCAGGACCTGCGCCGTTCATGGCGTTTCGGCGAGGCGCTGGAGTTCGGCATGGTCGGCCTCAACACCGGGATCATCTCCATGGAGGTCGCGCCTTTCGGTGGGGTCAAGCAATCGGGCCTGGGGCGCGAGGGCAGCAAGTACGGCCTGGATGAATACCTTGAAGTCAAAGCCTTCCACATCGGTGGGCTGTGATGCGGCCATCGTTTGAACCAACACTTGGGAGCCACGCTTGATGAGCAAACCATTTCGAATCGCCGCCATTGCCGGTGATGGCATTGGCAAGGAAGTCCTGCCTGAAGGGCTGCGCGTACTGGAGCAAGCCGCGAAAAAGTGGCAGTTGTCGCTGGACATCGAAGTGCTCGATTGGGCCCATTGCGATTATTACCTGGAACACGGGCAGATGATGCCCGCCGATTGGTTCGAGCAACTCAAGGGTTTCGACGCGATCTACTTCGGCGCCGTGGGCTGGCCGGATAAGGTCCCGGATCACATTTCCCTGTGGGGGTCGCTGCTCAAGTTCCGTCGCGACTTCGACCAGTACGTGAACATTCGCCCGGTGCGGCTGTTTCCGGGCGTGCCGTGCCCTCTGGCCGGGCGCAAGGCGGGGGACATCGATTTCGTGGTGATCCGCGAAAACACCGAGGGCGAATATTCTTCGGTCGGCGGCAAGATGTTCGAAGGCACCGAGCATGAATTCGTGCTCCAGGAATCGGTGTTCACTCGGCGCGGTGTGGATCGGATCCTCAAGTTCGCCTTCGACCTGGCCCAGGCTCGTCCGCGCAAACGGCTGACGGCGGCGACCAAATCCAACGGGATCTCCATCAGCATGCCGTACTGGGACGAGCGCACGGCGCTGATGGCCGAGCAGTACCCGGATGTGAAGTGGGACAAGCAGCACATCGACATTCTGTGCGCCCGTTTCGTCTTGCAGCCGGACCGATTCGACGTGGTGGTGGCCTCCAACCTGTTCGGCGACATCCTCTCCGACCTGGGCCCGGCCTGCGCCGGCACCATCGGTATTGCGCCGTCGGCCAACCTCGACCCGGAGCGACGGTTCCCGTCGCTGTTCGAACCGGTCCACGGCTCGGCACCGGACATCTATGGGCAGAACATCGCCAACCCGATCGCCATGATCTGGTCCGGCGCCTTGATGCTCGACTTCCTCGGCAACGGTGACGAACGCTACCGCGCGGCTCATGACGGGATTCTCAAAGCCATCGAGCAGGTGATCGCCAAAGGGCCGATCACCCCTGACCTGGGCGGGCAAGGCTCGACCCAGGACGTGGGCAGGGCCATTGCCGAGGCGCTTTGAGGCTTGATCTAGGCTGCGACACCTTTTGCCCGCTCACACTGCAGGCATTATTGCAGTGGGTTCGGGCATTGGGGGGCTCCGGCAAAGAGTGGATGGAAGGGTTCTTCAACCTATCGCCTGTGTCACCAAGGCGAACTGTTGCACGGCGCCGCTCGCTTGCGGAGGCGTTCCACGCGCCATTTGCGCCACGCTGTCGACTTTCTTGAGCCCGGCCTCTTCCAACCAGGGCGCGAGGCCGCAGTGGGCCGGAATGTCGATGCGCACGAAGGCGTCGGGTACCCGGGCCAGCAGCACGGCGATCAAGTGCCGTGCCTGTTCGAGGTTTTGCGCGATGACCGGGCCGATGCAGCGCCCACGCCCGAAGGGCCGCAGCAGCGCGAAAGCGCACAACTGGCCGTCACGCTCGATGCCCACGCAATGTTCAACGACACCGGACAGATCGTTCAGCACCGCCGTGCGATCCAGGCCACTGCCGGCATTGGCCAGCTCGATCAGCGGAGCGTGGTCGGCCTCGGTCAGCGAACGGCAACGTTCACCCTCCGCCAGCGCCTGCACGACCGGTACCAACGCCTGCCCTTGATGCTGCTGGATGTGCCCGGAATCGACGAAGCCCTGACTGGCATACAACGGCGCACCGGCCAGCGTCGCGTTGAGAATGGCAGTCCGCGATCCGCAGGCCTCGATCGCCAGCTCCATCAGTTTGCGACCGATCCCCTGGCCCTGATACTCATCGTCGACAATCACCAGGCCGATGGTGGCGTAATCCCCCTGGGCGCAGGTGAACGCCGTTCCGATCAAACGGCCCTGGTCTTCCACGACAAAACCCTGGGCGACGCGCTGCAACATCGCCCAGTCTTCCAGGCGATGAGGCCATTTCAACTGCACGGACAAGGCATGGGCCGAAGGCACATCGGCGGCGGTCATGGCGCGATAAAAATAGAGGGGGCGTTGCGAACTGGACATGGCGAATCACCATTGGGAAGGCACTTGATTGGACGGCTTTTTATGCGTTGCAAGTGGTTGTATCTCACCTGAAACGAGGCCTGGCAAGAGGCTTCAATGGATTCGGCAGGTTTGGCAAGCAACGGCGTCGGCGACCACATTTCTTGCTCGAAACGACGGCTTGACCAGCAGTAAATACCGGGCCGTGAGTCACGGCCCGGCCCGCAACGAGCAGCACATCATGGGTATGGGCGAGCTGCTTTTCGGGTGGACAGTCAGGTCTTCTTGAAGGTGGATAGCAGGTCGGTCAACCCTGGCATGGTCGGCCCCGACTCGTTGGATATCAGCCCTGTCTCCGAACGACTGAACAAGGATTGGAGGATGATTTTCCTCGACTCTTCGTCAACTTGCGTGTCTTGGCTGAGCGTCAGGTACAGGTGCGTCAGTTGCTCGCGTTCTTCGGCATCACGTTGCAAGTGAAAGGCACTGAAAATCAACCGGGACAGTGTCTTGGCAGTGAAGGCGAGGGTCGACAGAAGTGCCACGAAAATGAGCGCGCCCTCCACCTGGTTGAGGGCAATCGGTGTGCGGTCGCCACTCAACCAGATGTTGAAGGAGGTCCACAGGCTGATGACAGAAAAGAACAGGGTGACGCCGAGTATGCCCGTCCAGATGTAGCCACGCGTCTGGTGTTCATTGGCCTTTCTTGCCCAATACGTCGCTGGGCCTTCCAGTCGCAATTTTTCCTGATAAGTGGCTTCCAGGGTAGCGAGACGCTTCGTCCAGGCTCGTTCTTCGGTTTCCTGCCAGTTGGCAAAGCCATCCATTTCCTTTCTGGCTTTTTTTATCAGCCTGGCTTTTGCCTTGAAGAAATTTGAATGGATGTCACGCAATATCGCGGTTTCCGAAGCAGAGCGCTGGGTGACCGTACTGTGTGACGGAAGCTTGAACTCGTAGGCCGCCAGGTACCCGGTGAGGTTGCTGAAGGAGTGGAGCTTGTCACTCTTGTTCAGAAAGGTCGCGTCGTAGAAGCCATTGGCAACCTCGGGTTCGGTCGAATGAATCTCCAGCCACTTCAGCGTGGCGGCCGATCCACTATAGATCCAGACCTCAGATAGCTTTTCTTCCGGTGCTTCTTCATAGATGAAGTCAAACTCTTCGGTCTTCAGCTCATACTCAAAATTCGCGAGGGTGCTGTTGAGATTTTCCAACGCTTGATGGCGTTCGAGTCCTTCGTTCTTGAGTTCCTTGGCGGTGGCCTTCCAGAAAGACAGTTCCGCCTGGATGAATTCGCTCCGTTCGGCGCGCGTGGCAAAGTCGAAGTTGTCGCCACTCAAGGCGGTCAGGCGATAGGTTGTCATTGCGGACCCGACCAAGAGACATTCAAGGCATGGATGCGCAGATCGTCCATGTCAATGGCGCGCAAGCTGACGAGGATCGTTGCGGTCCATGGGTCAATAAGATGTGCCTCCAGTCGCTGTGTCTTGATCGTTTGCTTCATGCATGCTGGTCCTTCAGATGGCTTGAAGGCCGGATGCTATCATTTTGCTATGTCCCTACGGTAGCAGCGGTTTCTTCAATAGCTGCGCTCTCGATCAACCAGCCCCAGCATCGATTCACCCCGTTGATGCCGACGGATGTTCTCCAGCAACACGCCAAACGCGCTCTCGGGCTGGGTCATCGCTGCGATATGCGGGGTCAGCAGGATCTGCGGGTGATGCCAGAAAGGGTGCTCCGGCGCTGCCGGTTCCTGTTCCAGCACGTCGAGCACTGCGGCGCTGAGTTGGCCGTCGGCGAGTGCTTCAAGCAGATCCGCCTCCACCAGATGCCCGCCGCGACCCATGTTGACCAACGCCGCGCCCCTGGGCAGGTGCTGGAACAGTTGCCGATTGAGAATCCCCCGGGTCTGTTCGGTCAGTGGCAGGACGCACACCACGATGTCGCACTGGCCAAGAAAGGCCGGCAGTTGTTCGTCGCCGGCGTAGCACGCCACTGCGTCAATGCGATGCTCGCTGCGAGCCCAGCCCGATAAGGCGAACCCAAAGGTCTTCAGGGTGGCGAGTATCTGCCGCGCCTGCAAACCCAGGCCCATGACGCCGATCCGGCGTTGTGCCGCCGGCACCAGCCGGTGCGCCTGCCAGCAGCGCGCGGCCTGTTGCTGGCGATAACGCAACATGTCCCGGTGCAGGCTGAGCACGGCGAGACTGGCGTATTCGCACATGCCTTGGCTGATGCCGGGGTCGAGCAAGCGCACCACCGGCAACGTCGGCGGCAAACGGCTGAGGTCGAGCTGGTCCACGCCCGCCGACAAGGCAAACAGCACTTGCAGGTTCGGCAGCAGTGTTTCGAGGTCGTCCGGTGCCTGCCAGGCTGCCAGGTAGCGAATCTCCTTCGGGTCGCCCATGTCCGGCCAGGCGCGCCACGGGATATCCGGCGCCTGTTCGGCGAACAGCCGTTGCCAGTGTTCGCCGCGTACCGGGTCAGCTTTATAGAGCAGTGCCATGGGTCATTTCTCGCCGGGGATTGAGGAGCATCAAGCATGCCTCAACGGCTCTGGAGGATTCTGCTGTTTGCCGGGGTGTAAACAGTCGATCCGGATTTCTCAACGGCCAAGTTCGGCGTAGACCTTCGCGTCGAACCCTTAACCTGTGGACACACCGCAACCGCTTTTGGCTGCGAGGCTCACGACGGGAAATGCCAATGAACAGTAAAGTCGAAGAAACCCCCAGCCTGCTGCGCCAGCGTGATCGATTCGTGCCCCGTGGCCTGGTCACCGCGCATCCGCTGGTGATCGATCGTGCCCAAGGGGCGCAGATGTGGGATGTGGACGGCAAGCGTTACCTGGACTTCGTTGGCGGTATCGGTGTGTTGAACATCGGCCACAATCACCCCAAGGTGGTCGCGGCGGTGCAGGCTCAACTGCAAAAAGTCTCCCATGCCTGTTTCCAGGTCGTGGCCTACCAGCCTTACCTGGACCTGGCCCAGCGCCTGTGCGAAATGATCGGCGGCCAGCAGGCCTATAAAGCGGCGTTCTTCACCTCCGGCGCCGAAGCGGTGGAAAACGCCGTGAAGATTGCCCGGGCCCACACCCATCGTTCGGCGGTGATCGCCTTTCGCGGCGGTTTCCATGGCCGCACCTTGCTTGGCACCACGTTGACCGGGATGAGCCAGCCCTACAAACAGAACTTCGGCCCGTTCGCGCCGGAGGTGTTCCACACGCCTTACCCGAACGCTTATCGCGGCGTCACCAGCGCAATGGCGCTCCAGGCGCTGGACGAGTTGCTGGCCACGCAAGTGGCGCCGGAGCGCGTCGCGGCGATCATCATCGAGCCGGTGCAGGGCGACGGCGGTTTTCTCGCAGCCCCTGCCGAGTTCTTGCAGGGCCTGCGGGCACTGACCGAAAAGCATGGCATTGTGTTGATCCTCGATGAGATCCAGACCGGTTTCGGGCGCACCGGCAAATGGTTCGGTTTCCAGCACGCCGGCATTCAGCCGGATCTCGTCACCGTCGCCAAGAGCCTGGCCGGTGGCTTGCCCTTGTCTGGCGTGGTCGGCAAGGCCGAGATCATGGACGCGCCGCTGCCTGGCGGGCTGGGTGGCACCTACGGGGGTAACGCATTGTCCTGCGCGGCGGCGCTGGCGGTGATCGAGGCTTACGAGCAGGAACATCTACTGGCCCGTGGCGAAGTCCTGGGTGAGCGCCTGCGCCAGGGCCTGCTGCGCCTGCAAAGCCGTTACCCGCAGATCGGTGACGTGCGCGGCAGCGGTTTCATGCTGGCGATCGAGTTGATCAAGCCTGACGAGGCGTGCACTCCGGATGCCGACCTCAACCAGCACCTGATCGATGAAGCCCGGGCCGGTGGCTTGCTGGTGATCAAGTGCGGGGTGTACCGCAACGTCCTGCGCTTCCTGGCGCCGCTGGTGACCAGCGAGGCGCAGATCGACGAAGCGCTGCAGATCCTCGACGCCGCCCTGGCACGCGTTCTGGGTTGATGCCTCAAAGGCTGTGGCGGTGCATGGAGCGTTGAACGATGGGACATCATCGGGAGGCTGTACAGATGAGGCTGACTGAATATCAGGCGTTGTTGATCGACTGCGATGAGGTCCTGGTGGATCGGGACTCCTGCGTCTGGGCGGCGTTGCAGCCGCTGCTGGAGAACCGTGGCGAGTCGTCGGACAAGGCGCAGGTGCTGGCCGAGTTCTATCAGGTGCTGCAAGCGTTGTACCCGCGCTTCGGCGAATTGGGCTTCAGCGGCTTGCTGTGTTTTGCCCATCGCCAATTGGCCGAGCGCTGGCAGCTCAAGGCCAGTTGGGAGGAGGGCATGAGCTTCGCGCGGTCGGCCGCCGGTTGGTCGTTGTTCGAGGATGCGCCGGGGGCGATGCTCTACCTGCGCAAGTTCTATCGCCTGCTGGTGCTCGGTGATCGTGATGCCGAAGATCGAGGGGTGTTGTGCGAGCGTCTGGGCATCGAGCCGGAGGATTTCATTTCGCTGGCGAGCGACCCGTTGCAGGACCGCGAGTGGCTGGCGGCGAACAAGCTTGAGGCCGACGCTATTCTTCAGATAACCCGTCCCGGTGCCGGCACTCGCAGGGCCGGGCCGGTTTGCCTGATCTGCCGCAACCTCGACACGCCGCCCCAGCCGTGCGCGGCGGACTACTGCATCAACAGCATGGCGGACCTGGTGGCTCAGCATCAGCTGTCTTTACGTCGCTGATTTTGTTAGAAGATTGTCCTACGAACGGCAGGCAAGAGGTATGCGATGGAAGGTTTAGCGAAACTGGACCGGATCGACATCAGCATTTTGGTAGAGCTGCAAAAAGATGGCCGCATGACCAACGTCAGCCTGGCCGACGCGGTGGGCTTGTCCGCCAGCCCCTGCCTGCAACGGGTCAAACGGCTGGAGTCGCTAGGGTACATCTCCAGCTACAAGGCCCATCTGAACCTGGCCAAGATCACCGATTCGGTGACGGTCTTCACTGAGGTCACCTTGAGCGACCACAAGCGCGAGGACTTCGCCAAGTTCGAATCCAACATCCGCCTGGTGGACGAAGTGCTCGAATGCCACCTGATCAGCGGCGGCTACGACTACCTGGTGCGCTTCATGACCCGCAGCATCCAGGATTACCAGGATGTGATGGAAAGCTTGCTGGACA
Source organism: Pseudomonas sp. FG6 (assembly GCF_057809015.1). Classification (NCBI taxonomy): domain Bacteria; kingdom Pseudomonadati; phylum Pseudomonadota; class Gammaproteobacteria; order Pseudomonadales; family Pseudomonadaceae; genus Pseudomonas; species Pseudomonas sp. FG6. The sequence goes on along the minus strand of NZ_JBMDJD010000020.1, from coordinate 19,465 downwards.
AGAACATCGGCATTTCCAAGTACTTCAGCTACATCGTCATCAAGTCGCCGGTACGCAAGGACGAGATTCCGCTGCGCAAGTTGTTGCGGCACTGATTTCTCAAAACAGCCCATAGCGGGGCTGAGCTGGATGCAAGATTGTGGTTCACCACTGGAATGTGGGAGCGGGCCAGTCCACTCCCACAAGGACTCAGGCTGTTATTCCTTGAGGAATGTCAGCAGGTCCTGATTCAACCGGTCCTTGTGCGTCTCGGTCAAACCGTGTGGCGCGCCGGGGTAGACGATCAGTCGCGCACCCTTGATCAGCGCCGCCGAGGCCCGACCCGAAGCATCGATCGGCACGATCTGGTCGTCGTCACCGTGGATCACCAGGGTCGGCACGTCGAACTTCTTCAAGTCTCCACGAAAATCGGTGGCCGAGAAGGCGGCGATCGAGTCGTAGGTGTTCTTGCTGCCCGCCTGCATGCCCTGTGCCCAGAACGACTGGATCAGACCCTGGGACGGCTTGGCGCCCTTGCGGTTGTAACCGAAGAACGGGCCGGACGCGATGTCCAGGTAAAGCTGCGAACGGTTCTCCAGGGACGCCTTGCGCAGGCCATCGAACACTTCCATCGGCAGGCCGCCGGGGTTGGTGTCGGTCTTGAGCATCAACGGTGGTACCGAAGACACCAGCACGGCTTTCTTCACCCGGGCGGTGCCGTGGCGACCGATGTAGCGGGCCACTTCACCGCCGCCGGTGGAGAAGCCCACCAGGGTCACGTCCTTCAGGTCCAGTGCTTCGATGACCGCCGCCAGGTCGTCGGCGTAGTGATCCATGTCGTTGCCTTCCCAAGGCTGGCTGGAACGGCCGTGGCCGCGACGGTCATGGGCAATGACGCGATAACCCTTCGAGGCGAGGAACATCATCTGCGCTTCCCAACTGTCGGAGTTCAGCGGCCAGCCGTGGCTGAAGGTCACGACCTGGCCGTTACGTGGACCCCAGTCCTTGTAGTAGAGCTGCACGCCATCCTTGGTGGTGATGTAGCTGGCGGACTGGACCACGCTGCCCACGGCGGAGACGCTGGTACCGGCCTGGACCGGCGAAGCGGCTTCGGCGTTGAGGGTTGCCAGGGCCAATGCAGTGACGGCCAGGGTGCGTTTGAATGTGTTCATCGTTGCTCTCTCCATAAGGGTCGGTTTGTTCTGCTGCGACCGTGTTCGATCGCTTGGTGGGCAGATTAGAGAGCGAGGCGGGGATCGAGAACTGCATGGTATCGATAGCAACTATCAGGAAAAACAGATGGTTACGCTGGAGAGCAAAGCTTGCTCACGCTGACGCCAGCCCAGACACCGCCAATTCCGTGGCGAGGGAGCTTGCTCCCGCTCGGCTGCGCAGCAGTCGTAAGACCAGACGGCTCGGTTTACCTGAAACAACGCAGGGGGCCTGCTTCGCAGGCCAGCGGGAGCAAGCTCCCTCGCCACAGGGGTGGAGGCAAGATGGCTATCGCGAGCAGGGGATTTGAGGTGGATGTCATTTTGGTGAACATCCCGCAGCTGTGGAACCAATCACCCGAACGAAGGCATCGGCCCCAGTGAGTTCAGCAGCCAGGTAATCCCGGCCGCTGCGGCGAGCACCGCGACCAGCAGGCCGATCAGCAACCATTTGGCAATCTTCAGCCATTTCGGTTGTACCGGCTTTGGAGCGAGCGCTTGCAGCGCGAGGCGTTTTTCCTCGAAGCAGCGGGGGCAGGGTGCGTTTTCATGGAAAATCACAGCCCGGCATTGGTCGCAGATTTTCATGGCTCAGTCCAGGCGCGTGGAGGGTTCAGTGTTCATAGACAATGCCCAGTCGCCCCATGACTTCCAGCGCATTGACCAGGGCCAGGCCGTTCATGGAGAGGCAGGCGAAGGTCTGGTACTCATCGAAATGCGTGCCAATGGCCAGCAGCTTCAAATCATGGGCGTCCAACTGCGCGTTGAAATACCGGAGCAGCGCCCGCTCCCAATGGTCGGCCCGGTTAACCGCATCGATAGCCTTGGCATCCGGTGTCGCGATCTCGATGCCCAACTGGCGCAGCGGTGCAAGGGCATTGACCGCCTCGACGCCGTAGGTCGGCCACTCTTTCCATTCGAACTCAGCCAGCCGATTGGTCTCGGCGAGCGCGGACCGGAGCTGAGTCCAGGCCCAATCCCATTGCCCGGTAGGGGCCGGAATGGTCTGCGTGAGCGCATCCGCGTGCGCCTCGTCGAACAGGTAATAGAACAGATCGGCCAGGGTATCGGCCAGAGCCAGCGGCGGCTGTTGTTCGGTGTTCAGGTCGCGGCTCAAGCGCTCCCACGCACTGCCGAGTTCCTCCCAGTCCTCCTCGTCCATGTCATCCTCGATCACCTGCGCCTTGTCGCCGCGCTGGTAATTGTCCAGCCGCGTCTTGCGCACCCGTACACGGCCCTCGGCGAGATCGACGTCGTAGCTGCGGTAATCCAGATAGTTGGTCTGGAAAACGATGCGATCGGGAAACACCTCATGGGTGAGGCTTTCTTCTGCATCGAAATACACGCCGCCCTCAAGCTCGCCGTGGGTGCGGGTGATGCGTTGAAACGACAGCAGGTCGATTGGGTTCATGTGAGGCAGGTCTTGTGGATGAGGATTGAGCGTGGACACTCATGCGCGCCGGCACACACGCACCGGCCTCCTGATGGGCGCTGATCGTACACCAAGGTTCGGGGGTTGCTAAGGGGAGGGGGCGCGTGACCGGCCGGTTGTCGTCATTCACTGTCGGCAAGTAGAACCAACGGCCCCCGGGGTGTGCGGGTCAGAATGGCATTGGCAGCGGCACGGACATAGCCTTCAGGTGGCTCAGGAAGAGAAACCCGCTCACCAGCACCGCATTGACCGACCAGGCCACCGTGAGGAAACGGGCGATCTGACCGTAGACGGGGCTGCCGACATTATCCGCGTTGCGCCAGACCGCATTGAGCATGCAGGCGGTATACGCCACGAAACCCAGCAGCATCAAGCCGAACAGGGACGCGGGCACCCGATTGAATGCCATCAGGATCAGGCCAAACAACACATTGCTGAGTACCACCCCATAGAGCCAGAACACCACCCACAGCGCAGTGTGGCCCTGGGCATTCAACCAATGCTGAAACTTGCTCATTATCGCTCCTTGGACCTTGAGGGTCCGTGTGTCCCTACAAGCCCGTACAGCCTTGAATCGGAGTGTGATCGATACGGCAGTGGCGGGCGCCTATACACGATTGAGTCTAGCGGGTTTTTCGATGAACCCCTGGTCGATGTGGGGAAATTATTGCCCTGTGGGATGCTCGTAGCGCCGCTGGATGCGCCCCAGTTCGCCAGAGCTGCGCAGCTGTTCCAGGGCGCGCGCCCAGGAGGCGACCACCTGGTCGTCACAGTCGGGGCTGAAGGCGATGTACAGTGATGAGCGATAAAGCTCGACGGGAATCCTGCGCAACGTACCCGGGGCAATTTGCAACTGACGGGCGTAGTAAGCCAACCCCGCGTCGGTGTCGCCAACGATGATGTCGGTGCGTCCGGCCAGCAGCATGCGGTACAGCTGCCGGCTCTCGGTGGCGCTCTTGTCCAGGTTGTTGAAGCCCATCGACTGGAGCGTCTGCGGCACCAGGCCGGCGTGGCGCGTGGTGATCTGCGGGGCGTGCAGCAGTTGTTCCAGGGAGTTCAGCGGCGGTGTGGTGCTCAGTTGATAGGCGTGGATGGTTTCTTCCACGATCGGTCCGACCCACTTGAACTGCGGTTCGCGCTCCGGTGTGCGGAACATCGAGTACATGATGGTCTTGGGTCGGCTCTTGAGGATCTGGCTGGCGCGCATGCTGGGTTGCATCGAGATCTCGAATTCGTCCCCGGTCAGCGCCATGATGGCCCGCACGATCTCCGTGGTCATGCCGGTGAGCTGATTGTTTTCCTGATAGTTGTACGGGGCCCACTCTTCGGTGACGACGTGATAGTGCTCGGCCCGCACGACCGTGCCGAGCAATAGACAGAGCAGCGCTGCCGCAAATGTCGAGCGTTTCACGTGGGCTCCTGGTGAGCTGTTTGGGGGCGGTTCGCAGAGGCAACGTAAGCATAGACTCAAACATGTGCCTGTCGGATTGACGTGCTTCAGCAATAGACGCGGTATAAAGGCCGGTCCTTATACCACGGCGGCCCCTTCGGTCTCGATGGCGATGACGGGCACGTCTTGCCAGCCATTGCGATGGAGGCCTTCGACCACCCCGCAAGACAGCTCGCTACCCCCCTCGATAGGCCGCTTTTCTGTCGATCGAGATCGGCAAATATGGGCGGTCAGGGTCGAACTATAATTAAATGTGTGCCGATATTTGCGCAGCGAGACGCCAGCGAATCAGATATCCATAGCGTTCGCCTTACAGGCACAGGGCGAGCGGCAGGACAAATGGGATAGTAGGTGCGCTTGCTGATGTGAAAGAGGATTCAGCCATGAAAATGCACTCTTTACAGCAGTACTCTCACGACCTGGGATCGGCTGTTCATGACGCGTGGATTACCGCCAAGGTGAAATCGGCGCTGTCGATTGCCGACCCGAGCCTTAGCCTGCACATCAATGTCAAAACCTATGCGGGCAAGGTTGTGTTGAGTGGCCGGCTTAACACCCATAAACAGTGTGACCAGGCCATTACTCTCGCTCGTGCGGTTCACGGCGTCGCCGAAGTCGATACCAGCGACTTACAGACCCACATATTCATGCCGGGGCGTTTTCCCGAAGCGCCCAACGCCGAAGAAAGTGCCGAGAAACAACCCTCCTCGTCATCGCATAAGAATCAATGACGATGGCGATTCTGCAGGCACCGTGCGTCTGGTTGGGAAACCAGCGCGCGGTGCCGAGCAGGGAGTAGGGCGCTATCGACCAACGGCGAGCGTCTGATTGGCGTATCAATGCTGTCGATCTCATAACCTACAGCCCCACAGGCGCAGCTTCCTTTCATTTCACTCTCCAATTTCGACACAGATCGAAGTCCATATCGATGCATACAAGGTCTGTTGGACGAGCGCTTCCTGTCCTGCCAGAGGGTTTTAGAAAATGCATATGGGGGGCTTGCTGCTTCCGTTCCCTGGATGCCGACAGTTCAGTTGGCAGCGTTGTTCAGCTTCTGAAGCTCAAGTTGCCTGGCGGCACTGGCTTCGAGGTTCGCCCGCTCTTCATCCAGATACTGATAGATGCCTTGGAAGTTGGCGATTTTCTGTTTGATTTCCGCCATCTTCTTTTCGATCAGCTTGGCACCTTCGGCGCAATCGATCAGCTGGTTGCGCTGCGCATTCAGAATCTCGCCTATTTCCCCCAGGGAAAACCCCATGCTTTGCGCGCGCTGGATAAAGTCCAGATCCTGCAAGGTTTGCGCGGTGTAAACGCGATAGTTGTTGGTTCGCCGCTGTGATGAGATCAGGCCGATCTGTTCGTAGTAACGCAGCGTATGACGGCTGGCGCCGCTACGGGCTTCGAGTTCACCGATTTTCATGAAAACACCGCTTGACCCTAGAGTTGGGTCGATAGTTTACGCTGGGCTCCTCACCTTAACCAGGAGCAGGAAATGAGTGTGGAGTGCTTTGTCACGGGGGGTACCGGCTTCATCGGTCAACATTTGGTGGCTTGCCTGAGTGCAAAAGGTCACACCATTCGGGTGCTGATGCGTCGCCCCGAGCGACTGGCTGCACTGCGCGAGCAAGTCAACCATTTGGGAGGGGATGCAGCCCGGGTATTTGCGGTGGCTGGCGATCTGGAACGGGACAACCTGGGGCTGAGTCTTGCTGACCGTGAAGTGCTAAGGCGCGCTCGGGTCGTGTTCCACCTGGGTGCCCACTTCGCCTGGGGGCTTTCCTCGGCGCATTCTCGTGCCGTGAATGTGGAAGGGGCAAAGCGCGTGGCGCTGCTGGCGGCCGAGCAAAAAAGCCGGTTAGTGATGATCGGCGGCTTCATGCTGAAAAATCATGAACATCTGCAACGCATCGGGATTGATCCTCATTATCCGGAGCTGACGGATTGGTCCGCCGTCTACCGGCGTGTCGGTGGTTACGAGGGCAGCAAGCTGGAGGCGCATTTTGCGACCCTGCAAGTCATGTCCGTCAAGGGCGGGGAGATGACCGTTGTTCACCCCGCGACGGTGTGTGGCCACAGCCGCACGGGGCATATCCTTGACGGTCAGCCGCTGGTGGCGCTGATACGCAACCTTGCGCAGGGCAAGCTGACAGCAGTGCCCGGTACCGCCGAGCACTGGCTGCCACTGGTGACCGTGGATTACCTGGTTGAGCTGGTGGCGGCGTGTGCCTTTGATCCTGCCATGGCGGGCCAGGAACTGCTGGCGCTCGATGACCAGACGCCCAACTTGCGAGAACTCCTGGCACAGGTGGCACAACACGTTGGCGTAAAGTCTCCCAAGCGTTACATTCCGCTCCGCTTGCTGAAGGTGCTACTGAGTATTCCTCCCGTCGCGCGGTTTCTGAATACAAAACCCGAAGCCTTGGACTTTATCCAGACCACGCGTTTCGATACAGCGGCGGCCGAGCAGTTTGCCAACAGGCATGGGATAGCCAAACCGGATGTACGTCAGTCGTTGCGGCACACGGCAACGTTCGTCACTCATACTGCATAGCCGAGGGCAAGGCTCGCTGACGGCGGCAAAGACGCCACCGTTTGCAGGTCCCTCTCTTGAGGCGTCAGCCCCCTATACTGGCTGCCAATTGCCTGGCCTGTTGATTCGCAGCCTCCCGCGCGCTGCGATCAACGTCTTCCCCGAGGATGGTTTTCTCCACGATCACCGAATGCACATCCGTCACGCCGACAAACTCCAGCCAGGCTTCAACGTAGGGTTTCTGAAAGTCGAAGCGCGTTGCCGGCGTGATCGACTGGGCTGAAAAGTCCAGGCCGCGGGCGTACATCACCACGGCAGTCTTGTTGACCAGCAGACCTTCCAGGCCACGCTCCGGATCAAAGCTGAACAGGATATCTTTCTGCGACACCAGGTCGATGAAGTGCTTGAGTTTGTACGGAATGCTGAAGTTCCACAGCGGTACGGACAGCACCAGCACATCAGCGCGGTGCAGGTGATCGGCCAAGTCCTTCAGCGTGTTCCAGGCGTCCTGTTGAGCGGCGGTCAGGGGCGTGCCGTTGAGGCCGGCGTATTTGGCCTCCATCGCCAGGGCATCGAATTCCGGCAGCGCCATGTTCCATAAGTCGAGCGTGACAACTTCGGTGTCTGGAGCGTTTTCCCGATAACACGCGATGAAGCTGCGGGCGACTTCCAGGGAAGCCGAACGCTGCTTGCGTGGGGAGCATTCAATGTGCAGAAGGGTCATCATGGCGCGCCTCGAACAGTGGGTGGGTAGGGCAGGTAGGCGCATTGCAACATAGCTTGATTTGAAATATAAATCGTAAATCATTGCGCTATTTATCACGTATATAACTATGTTCGATCACCTGCTGCTCAAGACCTTTGTCACTGTCGTCGATGAAGAAGGCTTCAGCCGTGCAGCGCAGAAGCTGCACCTCACGCAATCTGCGGTCAGTGGTCATATGCGGCGATTGGAAGAGCAGGTCGGCAAACCCCTGCTGACCCGCACCACCCGCTCCCAGCAATTGACGCCCGATGGCGAGCGCCTGGTCGCTTATGCGCGCACGATCCTGACGCTGAACCGTGATGCCTGGGCCGAACTGACGCGCACACCGTTTCACGGGCGACTGCGGATCGGGGTGTCCGACGATTTTGTCGAAGCGCGATTACTGCGCACCCTTCAGGATTTCGCGGCGCAGTATCCGGGCATGGAGATCGACGTGCAGGTCGGCATTCCGGGAACGTTGCTGAACCTGATGAAGCAAGGCCATCTGGAATTGGTCATCGGTTCACTGTGCGAAACCAGCGAGGCGGGGTTGCTGCTCTGGCAAGAACCGCTCGTGTGGGCCTGGTCGGCGCAACCCGTCACCCAGTTACCGACGCCGTTGCCCCTGGCCCTGTTTCCCGAACCGTGCCCCTACCGAGAGGCGGCGCTGACGCGGCTGGCCCAGGCCGGAATCGCCCAACGCACGGCAATGTCATGCAGCAGCGCAGCCGGATTGCGGGCCGCGGCGCTGGCCGGTTTCGCCGTCGCGCCCATGGCCGTCAGCCAATTGGGGCAAGGGCTGGCGGTTCTGGGTGACGAACACGGGTTGCCGGAATTGCCGGATGTGCAATTTCGATTGTTTATCTCGACTGAAGTGGATCGCGCGATTGCAGCGGCTGTTACTCAGCGGGTGATGGACTATTGTTCCGGGCGCGAAGTTGATCATCACCGCAAACGCTGGTCGATCCCGATATGATGAAGCGCCCAGACCCGGACTGTAGATAAAGCTATGCCAAGGTTGTCATTTGCCGTCAGGGCTTTGTTTGCGTCTTGCCTTCTTGTCGCCACCGCTAATCACATGCGGTTTGCTCTGGGACTATGGATACGGGGCCAGCGCCTACTGGGGGAGCCGGGTTTTCTGGGGGGCACTTACATTTCTTGATCCGCTCGCAGCACACGTCCAGGTTTGTGCCCAGCGTCGAGGCGATAAAATCAGCCTGGGCGCAACAGAAAGCTCGTTCGGGCCTGGGCGGCGATGGGGCCGTTGTTCATCTATGATCCATCGGTATATCGAAGTCCGTCACTCAAGGACACCCCATGGCTACCCACGCTCCCACTTCCACGCAAAAACACCTGGCAGTACTGATCGATGCCGACAATGCGCCCGCCGCAATTGTTGAAGGCTTGTTCGAGGAAATTGCCAGGTACGGCGTCGCCAACGTCAAGCGGATTTATGGCGACTGGACGGGGCCTCAGTTGGGCAGTTGGAAGAAGGTGTTGCTCGACCATTCAATTCAGCCCGTCCAACAGTTCGCGTACACCAAAGGCAAGAACGCAACAGACAGTGCCTTGATCATCGACGCCATGGACCTGCTTTACACACGACGCTTCGACGGTTTTTGCCTGGTTTCCAGCGACAGTGATTTCACCCGCCTTGCATCTCGATTACGAGAGGAAGGCCTGACCGTGTATGGGTTCGGTGAAGAGAAGACCCCAAGGCCGTTCGTGTCGGCGTGCGACAAGTTCATCTACACCGAATTGCTGCGCAGCGCAGGGGTGGGGGCTGCGAGTAATGGACATGATCGACCCGACCCCGAACCACTCGCACCCCTCGAGACTATTAAAATCACAAGTGCACCAAAGATAAAGAAACTGCCCAGCGCGCCGGTCGGTTTCATCGCAAAGATCTTGGATGATACCGCCGACGAGGAGGGCTGGGCGCTCTTGGGGACGCTGGGCACCAACATCAGCAAGCTGAGGCCCGAGTTCGACCCTCGGACCCATGGTTACAAAAAACTGAGCGAGTTGATTAAAGGGTATCCGCAGACGTTTGAGCTGCAGAAGAGAAGCACCTCAGGGGGCGGCTCGATACTTTATGTCCGGCACCGACAGTGAACAGTCGATGCCGGTGGCGACGTGACTCCCGAATCCACTGGTTCCTCACCTGTAAGTCATTGTAAGAAAAAAACTTATTGAAAGTGGCAGCCTCTCAAAAGCTGGCCTATACATGGACAGGCTGGCAATCAAAAGTGCCAGCGCCTCTCCAATCTAATCGGACAAGGAGTCCGTTTTTATGGCTACAGAACTGGATGTGTTGCTTTCGAGTATTCGCGATTGCAAAACCTACGACGCGGTAAAAAATCGCCTCGCTACCATCATCGAAAACAAGGACAACGCAACTGATCCCAACGTGGTCCGGGCGCTGCGGGACGCCCAAGTGTACGCACTGGTCTGGGGGGTGTTTACTGTCGCTCTTGACCAGGGCGCACCAATAGTCAACTTCGACAAAGCCTGCAAGGCAGTTGAGGCCGCCACTAAAGCGAAGGCTGACAACAAGACGCTGGAAGCCGCCTACATCGCCTACGAGCAAGCCCATACCGCCTACCTTGAAGCACAAGATGCGGACAACAACCTCATCACCGATGCCATCAAATCCGTAGCCGACGACGCAGCCAAAGTGGCACCCGGCAAAAACAGCAGCGACTCCATTGCCGATGCGGCCGCCGCCGAAATGGCCTACGCCGACGCCTACCACCACCTCGCAAGCCAGAGCTCCATCTATGCCTCTGAAGAGGTCGGGGTGGATCCCTATCAGGATTACTACAACAAGGAGCGGCAGATCAGAAATATCACCAGCCCCGTCAGGGAAGCCTGTGATGCTTATGTCAATGAGTATGTCACCCGTGCTCAGGTGGCGGCCGAGCTCAAGCAGTCGCTCAACCAGTATCTGCTGGTCTGGCGCAAGACAAGGAGCGGAGGCGGCAACCCGCTGGCGGAACAAGGCGTTCTGGAAAGCATCAATGAGAAGAACGGCACGTTTGTGCTCAGAAGCACTGTCTACGAAGGTCGACGTGACACGGTTTCGTTTTCCGACATAGAAACTGTCGATAAATCACGGACGGGCCCAGGGGCACTCTTCAGTGCCGCCAAGCCCGATTGGAGGAATGTGGACCTGGGGAAATGGGTTCGCTCCGACGAATACTACAAAACTAAAAGTGCTTGATGCCTAGATAGCGTATCCCTTCATGACAGCGGCCGGACCTAGCGTCCGGTCGCTGTTTCTCCGGGCTCCCGGAGAGACTGCGCAGGCGCTCAAATCGCGCCTGCTGCGTTGTCGTTCTTCCTTGATCAGATAAATGCAGGGCAGCGGAAACGCTGTGAGGCGCAAGCGTGGCCATTAAAGCCCGGATTCGATCCGCCGCAGAGAACTTTACCTACTAGCGCGTATACGGCCCTAGCAAGTTGACCTGATTACCAAGGAACCAGCCAAACCAACTGGCGACACCTAGCCAGGGGTCGGTCCGCGCCAGGATGTCCATCAGGTTGACGTTCAGTGTGACGGTGAGGTCCGTCATCATCGGCTGCGTTGGATAGCTTTTGATGATGTTGCTGCTGCTCCAGATGATCGCGAACTCGTAATACGTTTCCTCGACATAGGTGCCCTCGGGCGCCATGGGAATGGTGAGTGTCGAGTAGGCGTCATACCCATGGCCGCTGAGCGGATCGGGGCAGGCCCAGGCGATGGCCCAGAAGAGCGGCATCAGATTCTGGTAGGCCTGCAACATCAGCCCGTTGGCCATGGCGGTTGCGGTGGAGCTGTCGCCGTCCGAGGTAGAGGAGCCGCCGTTGCTGCCGGTGGGTATCGGCAGGTTGCCGTTGTCGGCGTAGCGGTAGAAATTCATCAGGCGCCCGTGGTCGCTGGCGAGGGTCGTGTAGAAGTTACCGAGGCTCGTATTGCTCGCCTCGAAGGAGTCGGCGACCTGATCCCAATATTGGCCGATGGTGATCGAACTGGGCGTCCCGTCGAGGGCGCTGGTGACCACGCGGATGACGTCGGTTACGGCCACCACCGCAAGGTTGGCCCAGGGGGCGACGGCTTCGGGGAAAAACCACACCAGCGAGTAACCCAGATCCTTGAGCAGTTGGACGAAGTCCAGCAGCGTGCTGTCATCGGTCTTGGCCTGCATGTTGGCGATCGCGCCGCTTATCAGGGTATTGGCCGTGCCCTGGGCTGAATTCAGGGTGCCTTGGGTGTAGGTGTACAGCGATTGCAGTTGCCCGATGGCGCTCATTTCCTGCCAGACCGTATAGATGATCTGGAGCCAGTCATCGGCGGCCACCCCCGTCGGCGCGCCGGGGGCGGCGGAAGACAGGCTGTAATTGCCACTTGCATCGAACTGCAGCCAGCTGTCGAGCTGGGTGGCGACGGTGGTCGGAGACCAGGCCGGGGAGGCTATTGCAAGCGCGCGCGGATCGAGCGGGTCATTGGAACCGGCCCCGTTGATGATATTGCCGAGCGCAATGCACAGCGCCGAGTAGGCATTGTTGAAATCAGGCCAGGCCACGGCGGGCTGATCGACGATCGATTGCAGCAAGTCCATGGTTGGCTGCTGTGGCGCGAAGCAGATGACGATGTCGTGGGTGAAGATGGTGTACCACTCGCTCTCCACGTCGTACTTGGCGGAGCAATAGCCAAAGGTCCCCGCGCCGCATACGCCACCGTAGCGCATGGCCCATCGATTGGCGGCCACGGCGAGGACACTCATATCCGAATCCATCAGGTTCGCATTGTTCAAGGGTTCCAGAATGCCCGCCATGATCTGATCCATCAGCGCGGCGCGCCCGGCCTTGAGCACCTGGATACCGGGTGTGTTGCTGAAGGCGAAGACGCCTCGGTAGGTCTGGCCGTTCTCGATCGCCATTTCCCAGCTCGGGATGCCGGCCACGTAGGCGTTGCCGTTGGCGTCGCTTTGCGTCAGGGCATAGGCGTGGGCGGCGGCGGCCCAGCGACGCTCGTCGGGATCGCCGGTCTGATTCGGCGTCAGCGTCAAGGGCGGCTGGTTGCCGTAGGCGCTTGCCAGCGCGGCGTTGAGTTCGTCGTCGGTGGGTTGGAGCACGGTGACCTGAGTGCCCACCGGAAACAGAAACGCCCCGACGACGGGATTGCCGTTGGCGTCGAAACCCGTTTCCCACGACGGGACCGCGAAAACATAAAGCGGGTTGCCCGCGTCGTCCATCTGGCTCAACGCCCAACGAAGAATGCCGTTTGCCCAGTAGCGGTAATCGATGAAAGAGCCGGTGAGGGGAGGGTTGCTGTCCGAGAGCATCTGGAGCACATCACTTTGCAGAATGTTCTGCCAGACCACTGCCACGCTGGTGTTTTCGATGCCGCTATTGATGGGCGGCACGGTGGCAAGGGCAATGGCGCTTCTCGTCTGTTTTTGATCGTCGAGGTTGAGCATCGGAGATCTCCCTATCCGCGGATAAAAGCAGTGGTTGAGTGATGTGCTTGGGTGGGCTGAGATGGCGGGATTTTGGGAGTTTAGTTCGGGATTTGTAGTTCGCGAATGAACCGTGCTGTGGCAAGAACCGCTCGTGGGTGTGGTCTACGAACCCGCCCACTGACTCTGTACTGCAGAATACGTTCTTCCGTAAACCTCATGAGGCATCCTCGCGTTGAATGTTTCTTTTTTTGCCGACTAGGATCGGATGCTGGCGTGGTTTCACCTGTGGACGATTACAAACCCATCGGGCTGAATCCTGCCTCCTCTAGCGCCTGTGCCGCTCGTGAGCCTCGCAGGAAGCTGATCAGTTCCTCTGCTCTTTCGTGGTGTTGCGCGTTGGTCGTGATCGCCGCAGCGATAATATTCACCCGCTGAGCTGCATCCGGCAGGGTGCCGACTACCTCGATCCCCGGAACCGCCAGCAGCTCACTCATCTGTTGCAGGCCGATCTCCGCCTCGCCTCGCAGTAGTATGTGCCCGACCAATTCTGGGGCGGCAACAACTATGCTTTTCGGCTTCAACTGCTCGGTGATTTCCAACTTCGGGAACAAATCTGTCGCTAGGTAGATCCCGCTCACGCCACTGGAATACGCGACCGACCTGGCCGTCAGCAAAGTATGCCGCAATGCCTCGATGCTGCTGATATCGGGCCGTGAAGCACCGGCCGGCACAGCGAGCCCGATGCGTGAGGTGGCCAGGTCTTGGAGGGTTGTCGGGCGAACGTGGCCTTGCTTGATCTGCTCATCCAAGGCCTCGCGGATCATCACTATGAGATCAGCCCTCTCTCCGGCTCCTAGGCGCACGGGCAGCGCGTCCGGAGAATCCCCATAAGAGGCGCCCCAGGAGAAGACCAACCGATCACCGTTCATCGCTTCAAACTCAGGAGCGACCTTCTCGAAGAGCGGCTTCAGCGCGGTTGAGGCCAGCACGTGCACGTCCGTAGCGTTAGCGCTGCCTGCCGCGCATAGTATTGCGAAGGTGCCGACGGCCATCATCGGCCCCAAAAAACGCCTGACTTGTCGCATCTGCATTCCCCTTCACTCAGCCCTGGCTTGCAGCGCTTTGATCACCGCCTCGCCGAGCGCTTTTGCGGATGCGGGGTTCTGGCCGGTTATCAGTTGTCCATCTACCACGACGCGGCTCTCGAAAATTGGAGCCTCTTCAAACGCTCCGCCAGCCTTTTTCAAGGCGCCTTCAAGTTCGAAAGGCACGATTGTGTCGTAATGACGCGCGATTTCCTCTTCCGCGGTGAAGCCGGTTAGGCGGCGTCCCTTGATCAGATTGCGGCCATCGCTGAGTTTCACATTGAGAAGCCCGGCCGGGCCGTGGCACACCGCACTGACGACGCCATCATTCTCATAGATGGTGCGCACAATGCTGCTGAGTTCTGGATTGTTGACGAAATCCCACATGGGACCATGACCGCCCACCAGCAAAACTGCGTCGTACTGACTTGGATCGACGTTGGAAAGTTTGAGGCTGCTGCCCAACTTGTTGCGGTGCTGGGGGTTGGTCCAGAACTTCAGGCTCGCTTCATCCTTCAGGTCGAAACCATCGAACGGTGCCAATCCGCCATTGGGGCTGGCCAAGTCGAAGTCGATACCGGCTTCGTCAAAAACTTCGACCGGATGGGTAAGCTCGGGAAACCAGAATCCCCCGACCAGATTCTCGGTTTTCTTATCCAGGCTCGATACTACGATCAGAACCTTTTCGCTCTTCAGGTTCTGTTCGGCTGCGGCCGTAGAGCCCCCCGTCACGAGTGCGAAGAGCACAGCGGTGAAACCGAGGGATCGCTTGGTAAAAGACATGTCACTTCCTTAGGTGATGAACGACAGGGCCCACTTTAGTCGCACCACCGGGAAGGGAATAACAGGCTAAACCCGAATGCACTATTTAGATAAAGCACGTAATCCAGACGAAATTAAATCGAAACAATCGAGTAATCTGCTGGCTTGTCACACGCACGAAGATTGCAACAGGACTCGTATGAACCACCTTCCAAGCTTCGATGGATTGCCCGAATTTCTAGCGGTAGCCAGGCGCTTGAGTGTAAGTAAAGCTGCCCTCGATCTCGGCAGGACGGCCGGCTCGGTCAGTCAGGCCCTGCAGCGGCTGGAACAACGCTTGGGCATTCCTCTTTTCCACCGCACGACCCGGAGGATGTCACTGACGGAAGCCGGCCATGCCCTATTGGAGAAAATCGAGCCCGCTGCTCATGCCATCGCCACGGGCCTTGAAGACGCCGCGCAATCGGCGCAAGCCCCGTCCGGCACCCTGCGCCTGATTGTCGAACGTCTGGCCCTGCCGCATGTCATCGAGCCTGTGCTGCCAGCCTTTCGAAAGGCTTGGCCAAACCTGAACGTGGAAATCACGGTCAGCAACCGCCACGAGAATTTCGTCTCCGAGGGTTATGACGCGGGCATTCTGATCGGTTCCTACATCGCACAGGACATGATCGCGGTGCGACTTTGCAAGCGTTACCAATGGGCAGTTTTCGGTTCACCGGCGTACTTCAAGGCACACGGTAAACCGCAGGTTACCAGCGACCTGATACAGCACGAGTGCATTCGCTTTCGGCGGCCTGAAAAGGGCGACATCTATCGATGGGAGTTTCTGGAGAACGACTCGACCGTGCGCATAGATCCGGTGGGGTCCATTACAGTCAATGACGGTGAACTGATGCGAGGCCTTGCCGTGAAAGGCCTGGGGCTCATCTACTCATCGACCTTCCACACCTCCCGCGAGCTGGCGGTTGGCACGCTGGAACCCGCGCTGCTCAACTGCTCCCCCAGCAGCGACGGACTGTTTCTCTATTTCTCTAAAACGGCCAAGAATCAACCAAAGCTTCGAGCTTTTATTGATATGTGCACGAGCATGCTGAAAACCTGATGGATGCATCGTCCTGTTTCCGGCGTTGCCATGGGGGGATGGGCGCCGCCGCGGGTTTGCTGTGCGCGCGAGTTCGGGAAAAAGGACTGATGCATTTGCTTGAAAACACCGCTGCCGTTCAGCCCCGACTCTCAAAACCCAACGGCTCGAACCGCTCCCGCGTATCCATCCGAACATTGCGCAGTCCCGCAGTTTCCAGGTGCGACGCATACAACACTTGCGACCAATAGCTGAACAAGATCGACCGACGACGTCCACCCAGCACATTCAAACTGCCCCCGTGCACCAGATCCACATCGAACACCAGGATGTCCCCCGCAGCGCCGCAAAGCTGTACCGCGCGGGACTCGTCGCTGAAGTCGAAGGGCGGCTCTCCCGGCGCGGGACGATGACTGGCGGGGACGATCCGCGTCGCGCCGTTCTCGGGGCCGTAATCGTCGAAAAAGGCCAGGGCCATGGCGATGTCGCCGGGGCGTTGGGCCGACAAATCGCGGTGCAGTTGCTGGTGACCGCCACCGCCAAGGGGCTCGCGGCCCTCCACTTGGGAGAGGAAAAACCGCTCCCCAATCAACTCGCCCGCCACCGCCAGCACCTGGGGCAGGCGACACACCGCCTGAACCTTTGCCGCATCGTCCAGCATCGAACAGCGCCAATCCACGTCGCGGGGCACGGGCCATTGTTCCGAGGGCCGCACACCGGCATCGAACACGGCACGCAATTCATCCAGCCATTCGGCGGGGATCGCTCCACGGAGCAGGGCGTAACCGTCTCGATGGAGTGGCTGGCGGTGGGGCATGATTTCCTCGCTTCCCTTGTGCGAATGAGGGGAAGGCTAGTCGTCAAACCCAAGTAGGGCCACCCCATGACAATGGGTGGCCAGCCGCAAACACCTCATGTCGTCAGGATAAAGTCCGTCTGATCGATATCCACACTGTGAACACCGACCAAGCGAATAGAATCCGCTCCGATCCCGATCACCGTGTCTGCCCCGTCAGCCACGATGTTCACGTGGGCGGCGAACGTCTCGCTGGTGATGCCCAGTCCCGCGATATCGAGCAAGTCCTGCCCGCCGCTCGGATTGACATCGAAGCCCTGGACCGAGTCGTTGCCGAAACCTGCCGCAGCAAACACGAAGGTGTCGTTGCCGAGGCCGCCGTTGAGTGTGTCGTTGCCCAGCCCGCCGACGAACAGATCGTCACCCGCACCGCCGACCAGGGTGTCGTCGGCCAGGCCACCCAGCATCGTGTGGTTTGCCGCGGTTGCATCGTAGGCCAATTCACTGCCACCGCCTTCGGCGTTTGCCTGCAAACCCGCCGCCGCGTATTGGCCATTCAGCGTGACTTGCGTCGAATGCGCACCGTCGCTCACGGTCAGCAGGCCGCCGGTGCCGGTGTCATTCGCCGCATAGGTGATTTGCGTGTTGGCGCCGAAGGCAATGTCGCCCAAGTCCAGCTTGTCGCCAGCGGCGAAACCGCTGACGCTGCCACTGAACGCCGCCGACACATCGAGCTTGAGGGTGCCTGCCGCGCCACTGTCAAACGTCACGTTCTGATCGGAGGCCGCCGCGAACTCCAGCGTCGCCGCACCGCTGATCGTCGCGCTTCCCGCACCCGTGGCCGCTGCGTGGACGCTGATATTGCCGTCGTTCGCCCACAGGCTGCCGCTGTTGACGAGCGTACTTTCAATCACCAATCCGCCACTGCCGCTGGCCTGCAACAAGCCTGTGTTGGTGATGGCGTTGCTACCGGTATCGATCACCAGCGCATTGGCACCGTTGGCAAGGATCTGCCCCGAGTTGACCAGTGTCATCTGCCCCGCGCCCAACTGGCCGGCACCCGAGAGGGTGTTGTCGACATTGGTGAGCACCGTGTCCGCGCTGCCACCAAAGATCGTGTTCTGGGCGCTGTCGGACAGCACCACATGCCCGCCACCGGTCAACGTCGCACCACGGAACAGAATTTCAAGATCGGCCCCGCTGCCGGTGGAACCCAGTTCTATGATGCCGCTGTTATCGATGCTGCCACCGAACGGCATGATCGCGCCGTCGGCAATGGTGAGAGTGCCCGTATTGGTCGTGACCGGGTTCACATCGAACAGTAAGTTCGCCTCGCTCAACGCCGCCGCATCCACGCCGTGGACGGTGATCGTCTGATGGGCGCTGATGCTGAGCACGGCATCGCCGTTCGCGTCGTTGGCGATGCTCACATCCGCAAGGCCATTGACGCCCGTGAAGCCGACCAAGTCGATCTTGTCCGCCGCCGCATCAAAGTTGTGAATGACGTTATTGCCGATCGGCTGGGCGAACACGAACAGGTCGGCGCCGCTGGAGCCGGTCAGGTTGTCATCCGCCGACATGGCGAAGATCGGCGAGCCGGGGGCGTAGGCTTCGACGTTGTCGGAAACGAAGGCATTGCCCAGGCTGCCATCGACATGGGTCCAGGTCATGTTGACGCCCAGCACCAGCGCACCGGCGAATGCGCTGGGCGTTGTCACCGTCAATGAGCCGGGATCGCTGGTCTGCACGGTCCAGGTGCCATCGCCGTTGTTGGTGCCTGCATTGAACGTCCACCCCGACGGAACACCGCTGATGGTCATCGTCACGGGGCCGCTGATATCGGCCGTTGGAACGTTGAGGGCCAGATTGATGGGTTCGCCGGCAACGCCTGCCGGAAGGTTCGCACTGCTCCCGGCCGCACCCGGATTCCCCGCCAGGTCGGTGTAGCTGTTGGCGGCAACGTCGACTTTTATGCTGCCGCCCAGGGTTCTGGTCAGCGTTGCCGTGTAGGTATCGCCGTCAACCTGGGTAAAGTTGCTGAAGACGCCCCGTGGCGTTCCGCTCGTCGTCGTCACGGCGACATCCGCCAGGCTGAAACCGCTCACCGTCTCACTGAACTGGAAGGTGACAGTCGAGGTTGAACCCATCGAGCTTCCCAAGGCAGTCCCTGTCACTGTCACCGTTGGCGGCACGGTATCCACTGGCGTCTCAACCACGTTCTGCACGTTCACCGTGATCGTCTGCGTGTCGATTCCGCCATTGCCGTCGGACACCTGGACGTCCACGACGTAGGCGTTGTCGCCGTCAGCACCGCCGACATCCAGGGGATTCTCGTAATCGGGCGCTGAGTTGAACGTCAGCACCCCACCCGAACTGATCGAGAACTTGCTGAAATCCGTCCCGGCTGTATTCAGGAGCGAGTAGCTCAGCGTTTGCGCCGGCAGATCGGCATCGGTCGCCGTCACTGTCGTGACCGCCGTGGTGTTCTCCGCCACGTTCACCGACGCCGTCGCGCCGCCTCCGTTGGAGGTGATCACTGGGGCGTTGTCGTTGACGCCTGTCACAGTGACTGCGATCGCCTGGTCGTCAAACAGCGTGCCGTCCGACGCTCGCACAACCACGTCATAGACGTTGTTCGCTCCCGAATCGGTCGGCGCTTCAAAGTTGGGGGCGGAGATAAAGCTCAGCACGCCGGTGCTGGAGACGATCGAGAACTTCGCGGCATCCGCGCCGTTGACGATGCTGTAGCTCAGCGTTTGCGCCGGCAGATCGGCGTCGGTCGCTGTTACTGTCGTGACCGCCGTGGTGTTCTCCGTCACGTTCACCGACGCCGTCGCGCCGCCTCCGTTGGAGGTGATCACTGGTGCGTTGTCGTTGACGCCCGTCACAGTGACCGCGATCGCCTGGTCGTCAAACAGCGTGCCGTCCGACGCTCGCACAACCACGTCAT